>PBDG01000025.1 GCA_002717225.1 Rhodospirillaceae bacterium
TGAGGAAACCCCGCCAATACTAGTGTTTGTAGCCACGGACTTTTCTTACTCTTACAGTTTGTTAAACGTGGCGTGGGTCAATTTATGCGCCCCACTTGTCCGCGCCGGAAGCTTTCTGCAAGGCAGATGGATACATGGCAGCAAGTGCACGCCACGCTTCGATCTGAGTCGCTTTGCCCAGACGGCGTGTGATTCGGTCTTGCTCTTTCGCGGTATCCTTCATCGCCTCTTCCGGAGTTTTTTGATTGTTGTACGCAGCCTGCAGGTTGCGATCCAAGGCGTCGTGATATTCCGCACCACCTCGGAGGATGATCTCCGGCACGCAATCGACCACGGCCTCGTAGGAAGTCGCCAGGAAATCGCCTGGATAGGCAGCATAGAACTCTGGAGACGGATCAAGGAAATGGTTGTTGCGCCATGGGTCAAAATATCCGCCCTCGTTCGGGATCGAGCGCATCGACATCGTTGGGCCAGTAAGCCACTGCGCGTAGAGATACGCAGCTTCCGGTATCTCCGAATGCGCGTTGACGACGAAGTCCCATGCAAACGGCATAACGTCGGCCCGGATAAGCTCGCCGTTGACAATATCTCCCGGCACCTTGGAAATGCCGGTCTGAGTGGGCCAACCATCCGCATCTTTGCCAGCAATAATCGACTGTGCACCTGCCGCATCGTGGCTATAGCGCCATAGCGACGGCCATCCGAACTCGAAGAAGCCTCGGCCACCCGCGTAATACTGAGCATAGTTCTCAGTGAAACCGTAGCTGAATTGCTCCTGCGGCATGTATTTCTGAAGGGCGACCATGTCCTCGACAGTCTTGATACTCTCAGGAGAGCTCGCCATCGACTTCATGTCTTTATCAAAATATAGCACGCCCTTCGACTGGAATCGGGTCATCCAGTGGAACTTATTCCAGAATGGTGAACGATATTCCAGCGCGCCCCAGAAATCATTTGCCTGGTCATCCATTTCAGCAGCCAGCTGGTCATATTCTTCCCAGGTTTCTACTACGGCGCGTTTGGCCTTCTCTTTCTTGCCAGCCTCGTACAGCTTGTCCTTACGGTAGTTCAAAAGCCACCAGTCGCCGTCGCAGTAGAGACCGTAGGTTTTGCCTTTGTACTTCTGGCCAAAATCAGAGACCGGGTATTCAAGCTTGTTTGGTCCGTCATAAACTTCAGGGTCATATTTTTCGACCCAATCTGTGATATCAAGTGCAAGACCGGACTCTGCAAAATCTGGTAGGCTCAAGGGTGCCGGCAGCATCAGGTCGTAGCGACCAGTCTGAGCGACAGCTTCCTGCATACCCTTTTGGTGGGTCTGTGTGACCGGAACCTCAATCAACTCAACGTCGAATCCGGTTAATTCTTTCCACTCGGCTGTAAATGGTGACATGTTGCCGCCAGAACCCGAGGGGTGCATGATTGAAATGGTCTTCTTCGGTGAGTTTGCGTATAGGGCCTTGGCAGCTTTCACCGCCCGCTCTTCCGGCGTTCCACCTTCGGCAGCCCAAGCCTTCTTAACACTAAACGGGGCACTACGCATAATCATCGAAACGGCTGTCGCGCTCAAACCAAGGCTCATCATACCCTTCATCAGATCACGGCGTGAGACCTTATGATCGCGCGAGAAGTGCATACCCCAAAGGCGGTATAGCTCCTTCTTAAAAAGTTCCTTCTTCTGCTCCTGTGACATCTCTTCAATCTCCCTAAAACGTGGCGGCCCGAACCGCGTACTTAGTGCCGGAGCCGCAACAGATGAAAAACGGGCACCACCATTATGCCATCCACCCTATTCCTCAGACGGCGCTTAGGCGGCTGAATCTTCCAGACGCTATCTAAACCATAGACTGGTGCTTCTGCGCCGTAAAGCAGGAATTAACGCCAATTCGTTATAACCATTCCCCGGTGATGACGTGTTGGGCACCTTCAAAGCCAAAAGATTTCCTGCCTTTCCAAGTGGAATCTTAAAACATAAAGGCCAATCTAGCGCTTTATTGCGCCGAGCGTGAAACCCCGGGCAAGATGTTTGTGGATCAAAAGGCCTAAAATTACCACGGGCAATGCAGCAACAGTTGCCAGCGCTGCCTGTATTCCAAATACACCACCGAAAAGCTGCATGTTGACTGGTATGGTGAAAACCGTCTTCTCCGTCAAAACAACGGCAAGCAAAAACTCACTCCAATTAAGAATGAAGATAAATAGCCCCGTGGCAAGTACACCGCCCTTCATAAGCGGTAAGGTGATGCGAAAGTGAGCCGCCCAGCGCGACAAGCCATCCATCATCGCCGCCTCCTCGATTTCAGCGGGAATATCATCGATGAAGCTTTTCAGCATCCAAAAGGCGAACGGTGTAGTGAACACAACATAAGCGAGAATGAGCCCAATATGAGTGTCACGCAGGCCTAGCCAACCGAATAGAATGAGGAATGGTATAGCGATAACCACCGTGGGAATGCCGCGCACCGAAAGGATAGCAAGTGCGAGCGTGTGACCACCTGCGCGGTAACGCGAAAAACCGATTGCGGCCATGCCGCCGATGCTAAGAGAAATAAAGGTTGCCGCGCTGGAAACGATTAGAGAATTGACCATCGCCCCCCATGCACCACCATGACCGTGCACCCAAAAACCGTCTAGAGTCCCGATAAGCGGCTGGTAATTGGCCAATGTTGGGTTGCTGGTAACCCACACAGGCGGCACAGCAGCCCATTCGTGGGTTGGTTTGAACGAAGTCGACACCATCCAAAATATAGGAAACAACGCGAAGATGAGGCCAGCGATTAGGCCAATAGCATTGTACCAGTTGAGAGGTTTTTGCGGCATAGTGGGCTCGCCGTTGTCAGGGAGCGGACATGGAGCATAAATTGATGGCTCAAGCAAAGAAATTGTATTTTGGAGAAGACTTCATGGCTCGCGATTATGAGACTCTAACATTCGAAAAAGAGGCCCCCCGAGCGCGCATCACCTTCAATCGGCCAGATATTTTGAACGCCGTAGCCATGAAGGGTGCACAAGAGCTTGATGATCTCGCGAGATACATTGCCGAAGACGAAAATGTCCGTATCGTCACTATTTCAGGGGGGGGACGAGCATTTTCGACTGGTATCGATCTTAAAGATCTTGCCGGTGGCAAGATCGACAATAGCTATTTTGATCTTTGGGACCGAGCACTCAGACGGTTCGAAACTATGGACAAACTGGTGCTCTGCCTAGTCCATGGCTACGCCCTTGGTGGAGGCCTGCAACTCTGCCTTGCTGCCGACATTCGCGTCTCAACGCCAAGCGCCAAGCTCGGCTTGCCAGCAATCAAGGAGGGCTTAATCCCCGGCCTGGGAACGCTGCGCCTTGCTCGTTATATTGGCCTCGGCCGAGCCAAGCGACTTATAATTACTGGGGAGATGATTGATGCACAAGAAGGCGAGCGCATCGGCATGATAGATTATCTTGTCTCTGAGGAGAATGCTGAGGCAGAATTTGAAGAGATCGTCGACAAGATAACCTCAGTCAATTCAAAAGGCTGTCGCCTTTCTAAGCAAATGCTGCAAAACTGCTACGATCTCGAATTTGAGGCCTTCTTCTCCTTGTATAAGGAGCGCCAATCACACGCGACAAACTCTGATGATTTCCAAGAGGCGATGGCTGCTTACCGGGAAAATCGCCCCCCCAATTGGTCTTAAAACACTAGTAATAGAGTAGAGGTTTTGACTCCCATAGATTTCCGCACCGCGCCTGGACGATATCGCCATTGGGCCCTTGTCATTAAAGGACCGGTTGCAACGCTTGAGCTCGACGTTGAAATGGATAGTGGGCTCGCTCCCGGATACGAGCTCAAGCTAAATTCATACGATCTCGGTGTCGATATTGAACTACACGACGTTATCCAGCGCTTGCGCTTCGAGAATCCAGAAGTGCGCGCTGTGATAATCACTTCGGCCAAGGAACGGGTGTTCTGCGCGGGCGCAAATATAGGTATGCTAAGTACCGCAAGCCATGCTCACAAGGTGAATTTTTGTAAATTCACGAACGAGACCCGTCTCGCACTAGAAGATGCTAGCGCCAATTCCGGCCAAAAGTACCTTTGCGCTATAAACGGTGCCTGTGCTGGAGGCGGATACGAGTTAGCGCTGGCCGCCGATTACCTTCTGTTACTCGATGATGGTACCTCGGCGGTATCTTTACCAGAGATCCCGCTACTAGCTGTGCTGCCCGGTACCGGAGGACTGACTCGTTTAGTGGACAAGCGGCGTGTCAGGCGCGATCACGCCGATTTCTTCTGCACCTTAGAGGAAGGCGTGCGGGGAAAACGCGCGGTGCAATGGAACCTGGTGGACGAGATTGTTCCGCGATCGAAATGGCAGGACGCTGTTACCAAACGCGCCGCTGAATTTGCAGCTGCCTCTGACCGGCCTGCGGAAGCAAAGGGGATCGCGCTCCCTAACCTCGATCGGACCATTGTGGGTGACAGCATCGCCTATAGCCATATTACCTGCGAGATCGACCGCGCCCTGATGACGGCAAATATCACCGTGCGCGCACCCGTCACCAAGCCACCCGAGGATCTCAGCTCAATTCACAATGCAGGTGCGTCCTTCTGGCCCCTTACCTTGGCACGCGAATTGGACGATCTAATTTTGCATCTACGATTCAACGAAGGCCAAATTGGCACTTGGCTGATACGCACCGAAGGCAGGAGCGACCATGTCGCGGTCGCTGACGCAGTTCTTACTACCCATGCGAACAATTGGCTGGTGCGCGAAATTAAGCACTACTTAAAACGCACCCTAAAACGCCTCGACCTATCCGCCCGCTCAATCTTTGCCTTTATCGAGCCTGGCTCCTGCTTCACCGGCACCCTTCTGGAACTGGCCTTCGCCGCTGACCGCTCCTACATGCTCGACGGCGCCTTCGAAGGTGATGACCGCCCACCTGCGACAATTCGTTTGACGGAAACAAATTTTGGTCCGTATCCAATGTCGAACGGCCTGACCCGGATGGAAACCCGGTTTATCGACGACGCGGAGGCACTGGACCAAGCCCAGAACGAGATAGGTAAATCACTCAGGGCGCTCGATGCCGAAGACCTCGGCCTCGTAACCTTTGCCCCCGACGAAATAGACTGGCAAGACGAAACGCGTATCGCTCTTGAGGAGCGCGCAGCATTTTCGCCAGATGCCTTAACCGGCATGGAAGCATCGCTCCGCTTCGTCGGACCAGAGACCATGGAAAGCAAAATCTTCAGTCGGCTGACTGCTTGGCAAAATTGGATTTTTCAGCGTCCTAATGCAGTCGGAGCAGAAGGTACGCTCAAGCTGTATGGCAGTGGACAAAAACCCCGCTTCGACAGGGAAAGAGCCTGATTCATGTCCATCGAATACAACGAACGTATTCCCAATAATGTTGGTCTCGCTGACAATCGCCGACTGCAACGTGCCCTCGAATCCTGGCAACCGGCCTACCTCGACTGGTGGGCCGATATGGGGCCGAGCACTTTCAATACGTCAGATGTTTATTTGCGGACCGCCATATCAGTGGAAAAAGACGGTTGGGCAAATTTTGGTATGGTCAAGATGCCGGATTATCGATGGGGAATTTTCCTGTCCGAACCCGAGCCAGACCGGCGCATCGCCTTCGGCGCCCATAAGGGCGAAGCAGTATGGCAGGACGTGCCAGGCGAACATCGCGCAACTCTACGCCGCTTGATTGTCACGCAAGGTGACACCGAACCCGCGAGCGTTGAACAACAACGCCTTCTGGGCCTAACCTGCCCATCGCTTTACGATCTTAGAAACCTGTTCCAGATCAATATTGAGGAAGGACGCCATCTCTGGGCCATGGCCTATCTCCTGCACGCCCATTTTGGCCGTGACGGGCGCGAAGAAGCGGAAGCACTCCTCGAGCGGCGCTCGGGAAATATAGACAAGCCGCGCATCCTCGGCGCCTTCAACGAAGAGACCCCAGACTGGCTCTCGTTTTTCATGTTCACCTTCTTCACCGACCGTGATGGCAAATATCAACTCGCTTCTCTCGCCGAATCCGCCTTTGACCCGCTAGCGCGCTCTTGCCGTTTCATGCTGACAGAAGAAGCACATCACATGTTTGTTGGTGACACCGGAATCCAGCGTGTTGTTCGACGCAGCTGCGAATTGATGAATAAACATAACACGTCCGACATCAAATCGTTTGGGGGAGTTCCGCTCGATACCGTTCAGCGCTATCTAAATTTCCACTTCGCGGTTTCAGTCGATTTGTTTGGCTCGGAATTCTCCACAAATGCGGCAAACTATTTTACCGCCGGACTCAAGGGTCGATACCACGAAGAAAAGATCGACGACGATCACGTGTTGACAGATGACACCTATCGGGTACGCAAGCTAGAGAACGGAAAGATCGACGAGTACGAAGAACCGGCGCTGACGGTCCTGAATGAGCGTCTGCGCGATGATTACATCGAGGACTGCCAAAAAGGTATCGATCGCTGGAATCGCACCATCGGCGAGTCAGGCATCGACTATACTCTGCACCTGCCGCATCGCGCCTTCCAGAGAGATATTGGACAGTTTCGCGAAACTCATTTTTCACCGGAAGGCAATCCCATTANTGCCAAGGAATGGGCCTCACANCAAGACAGTTGGCTGCCGAGCGAAGCCGAGAGAGCGCATGTCATTTCCCTCATGCAGCGCGTCGTCGAGCCCGGTAAATTCGCCAGTTGGATCGCACCGCCTCGGCGCGGAATTAACGGCCGACCCCTCGATTTCGAGTATGTTGACCTGAACTGATCTCCCCAGCCCAAGGAGGCAAGAATGGCAAGCTATCCAAACCTGTTTTCCGAATGGTCTATCCGTAATTGCCGCATAAAAAATCGTGTCGTTTTTCCTCCGACCTGCCCTACTTGGGTATCCGATCCATGGAACGGCCTCTTCATTGACATGGCGACCGACTATTACGAGGAGCGGGCCAGGGGTGGCGTTGGCCTGATCATTATTGGCGGCACCCATGTTCATCCAAGTTCAATCATGGCGCCCCTTCTGATGCCGCAACTTTTTGACGACCGGCAAATCGAACCGCTCTCCAAGATTGCCGATGCGGTACACAAGCATGGCTGCAAGCTTGCTATCCAATTATGGCATTCCGGCGTGCGCGGCTTTCCCGGCTACAAGCAGGCGCCAGGCTACGATCCGGATGCGACATGGTATACGGTCTCTCCGAGCCAAGTACCACTAGGCGAGTTTCCTGGTGCCTCGACGCCAAAGGAACTCGACGAGGATGAAATTCAGGAACTNATTGCGGCTTACGGAAGCGCAGCAACACGCGCCATGGCTGCTGGCCTCGACGGGGTTGAGTTGCACCTCAGCCATGGNTATCTACCGTGGCAGTTCCTTTCGCCGCTCTACAATAANCGNACGGACAAATGGGGAGGCTCATATAAGAACCGCCTGCGATTTCCGCTCGAAGTTCTGTGCGCCATGCGCGGGGCCGTTGGCGACGAGCCCTTCGTCGGCTACCGNATCAACTCAACCTCCTTCTGGCCCGGCGATCTCGAAATTGGGGATGTGCGCAAAATAGTTCCCGATATTGAGAAAGGAGCNGATATTGACTATGTCGACGTGTCCGCAGGCGTGCATCACGCNTTTATCCATACACCGATGGAGTTCGAGGGCGGTTGGGAACGCGGTTATGCGCGCCAGATCCGCGAAGTTTCCAACAAGCCAGTGCTCGCCGTTGGACGCATCACCACTCCAGATCNCGCCGAATCGCTGCTCGAGTCTGGTGATGCCGATGCTATCTGCCTCGCACGCCAACTCTTTACCGATCCCTATTGGGCAAAGAAAGCAGAGGAAGGTAATGCCGAGGATATCCGCACCTGTGTTGCCGCCAATTTCTGCTGGAAAAGCGTAAGCCGGGGCGCGCGCATCCAATGTGTCTATAATCCAGTGATCGGACGTGAAGGCGAATGGGGCGAGGGATCATTAACCGAAACCGTCGCGTCCAAAAAGGCGTTAGTGATAGGTGGTGGGCCGGCTGGATTGGAATATGCCCGCATCGCGGCAACGCGTGGACATACGGTGACACTGGTGGAAGGCGAGAGCGAGNTGGGTGGNCATGTGCGCCTNCAATCAATGCTACCGAGCCGAAAGGAATTTGGCGGCATTACTCATTGGCTTGCTCATCAAGCTGCTAAACACGGCGTCGACCTGAGAACGGGCACACCAGTTTCAGAATGTGATCTCGATGCCTTGTTGGATGACGCGAAACCAGATCATGTCGTCGTCGCCACGGGCTCAAGCGTATGCGTCGACGGCTTCCAAGGCTGGACGGCGGAGCCCATGCCGGGATGGGAGAGCGGCAACTGCATCGGCTGGGACGAGGTCCTCACTGCCAGCTCGCGTGCCGCCGGTGCTTCCTTCCCTGGCGACGTAGTCGTAATCGACGACATGTGCGATGTGGTGGCTCCGCTGACCGCCGTCGCGATGACCAAAGCCGGTGCAAATTCTGTAACCCTGCTGACCCGCTGGCCGATGGTCGGCATGGAGACCATTCTCGACGTCTATCTGGATTGGATTCTTCCCAAGCTCTACGAAAGCGGCGTCAATATGCTGTGCGACCGTTTCGTCCGCAGTATCGAGGGGGACAGGCTGCATATCTACAACGTCCATAATGAAAAGGATAAAAGCGTACTCAACGCCGATTGGATCGTCATGGCTACCGGCCGGCGNTCCGAGACTNCTCTCCTTGCGCCACTCCAAGCGCGCGGTGTTAGCGTGGAGGTAATCGGTGATGCGCTAGCACCACGGTCGACCTATGAAGCAGTNTACGAGGGCCANCGCCAAGCGCGAAAACTTTAACAGCGTCTTGACAGTGCCGCGGAAGGCGGCACCCTAAATGAAAATAAAAAGACCGGATNAAGGGAGAANCTTATGAACTACCGCATTACGGTCGATACCGGCGGCACCTTCACGGACATGGTGGTAACGAGCGAAGGTGGCAAGCAGGTCATCGGCAAGGCACTCACGACGCCCGATCGCATCTTTAATGGTATGAAGGGAGCCCTCGATGCGGCAGCCGGAGAACTCGATGTTACGCCAGGACAACTCCTCGCCGAAACAAGCATACTCATTTATGGGACAACGCGGGCGACCAATGCCATTGTGCAGAATAATGTCGCTAAGACTGCCTTTCTCACCACCCAAGGCTTTCCTGACACGCTGGTGCTGAAGGAAGGTGGTAAGCATGGACCGCATGACTTCACCCAGGAATATCCCGACCCTTATATCCCGCAAAAATATACCTTTGAAATCCCGGAACGCATGGANGCTGAGGGTGGCGTGCATACGCCACTGGATGNGGTCGCTACCCGCAAGATCATCGCCCACTTGAAGGCACANAANTTCGAGGCAGTCGCAGTTTGTCTTTTGTGGGCCATCATGAATCCCACCCATGAGAAAGCCATTGGCCGCATAATCGAGGAACTTTTGCCCGGCGTGCCCTTCACGCTATCGCACGAGTTGGTACCGATCATCCGTGAATANCGCCGTGCGTCCGCTACTGCNATTGACGCGTCACTGAAACCGCTTATGCAGGAGCATTTGCGCCAAATGGAAGGCGATCTACGCGGTGCTGGATATGAAGGAGAAATCCTCGTTTCAACTGCCGTAGGCGGCTGCATGCACGTGGAAGAGCTTGCCGAGCGACCGATCCACACGGTCAAATCAGGCCCTGCAATGGCGCCAGTNGCCGGGTTAAACTATGCCCGCATCGAGGATTTCGGTAATGACGTGATTATCTGCGATACTGGCGGAACCACCTTCGATGTCGGTTTAGTGCGCGATGGCGAGGTCAAGTTTACCCGCGAAACCTGGATCGGCCCGCAGTGGACCGGAGATATCTTGGCTATTTCCTCCGTCGATGTGCGCTCAATTGGCGCTGGGGGAGGTTCAATTGCCTGGATCGATCCCGGAGGCCTCTTACGTGTCGGCCCTCAGAGCGCCGGTGCAGTACCCGGACCTGCCTGCTATGGCGCCGGCGGTGATCAGCCCACAGTGACGGACGCAGCCCTTGTGCTGGGCTATCTCGACGACAAGTATTTTCTTGGCGGACGCATGGCACTTGACACGAAAGCGGCCCGGTGTGTTGTACAAACAATCGCCGACGGCATTAGCGGGAGCATCGAAGAAGCCGCCTATGCGATCATGAATCTCGCGAGTGANTATATGATTAAGGCGATCCACGACATCACCGTAACCGAGGGCTTCAACCCGGCGGAGAGCGCACTTGTTGCAGGCGGCGGTGCAGCGGGTCTCAATATCATGCCAATCGCCAAAGAACTCGGCTGCAGCGATGTCATACTGCCCAAGACGGCCAGCGCGCTCTCGGCCTGTGGCATGCAGTTTTCCGACATCATCGCAGAGCACAGCGCGAGCAAGGTAACACTGAGCGGCAATTTCAATTATGATGGTGTTAATCAGGCGCTACAATCAATCGACGAAGAGTTGGCCCGCTTCACTAAAACGTTGGAAAGCCGGGGTCTTGAAGAGCCGAGCGTCGAATATTTTCTTGAAGCGCGTTACCTGTTCCAAGTTTGGGAACTAGATGTGCCGATTCCCACTAGCCGCTTCCGTAGCCAAAATGACGTCGACACCTTAGTCGAGGCGTTTCATGATGTTCATGAACGGGTTTTCGCCGTCCGAGACGTGGAGAGCCAAGTCGAATGCCTCAATTGGAAGGGCCGGGCGCGTATCCGCTTAGCCCGCCCGTCCGAACCGACTTTTGCAGCAAATATTTCAGGCGATAATNCGCCGGTTAGCGAGCGTTCTGTCTATTTNGGTGAGACGGGACGGGTCAACGCACCGATCTATCACGGAGAGATGTTGCGTCCCAGTATTAAAATATCTGGCCCGGCGATCATTGAGGAACCAACCACTACTCTCGTGATATATCCCGGCATGTCAGCACAAGTTAGCAGCGCCAATAATTACCTGCTCGATACTGCTAAAGAGTGAGAGGAGGAAAAGAACTATGACGAAAGACAATGGCAAAGGGGCGCAGCAAATTGATTCGGTGCTTATATCGATACTGGNCAACCGATTGGACGGTATTGTACGTGAAATGACCAACACACTGCAGCGTGCGGCGCGCTCCGCAGTAATTGCTGTGTCACGTGATTTCTCCTGCGCCCTATGCACCGCTGACAACCAGTTGCTCTCAGCAGCCGAAGGCCTACCCGTGCATATCTTCGGCTCTCATCTGCAAACCCAAGCAATGTGTGACCTGCATGAAGACCTCGCCGAAGGGGATGCTTTCCTTCACAACGATTCCTATCTTGGCAACACTCATTCAGCAGACCTGACTGTGCTAGTGCCGGTCTTTGTCGATGGCGAACATATGTTTACCGCCTGTGCCAAAGCCCATCAGGCTGACATTGGTAATTCAATCCCGACCACCTACCATGCAATGGCCCGTGATGTTTACGAGGAGGGCGCGATCATCTTTCCCTGCGTGCGGGTGCAGTCTAGTTATGAGATGAATGATGACATCATCCGCATGTGTCGCCGTCGAATCCGGGTGCCCGAACAATGGTATGGCGATTTTCTCGCCGCTCTGGGCTCAGCGCGTATCGCAGAGCGCCGCTTAAAAGAGCTGTGCGCCAAATACGGTAAAGATACGATNAAACATTTTATCGAACAATGGTTCAACTATTCGGAGCGCGTCATGGTTCAGGCCATCCGCGAGCTTCCCCAGGCGAAGATTGTTAATGAGGGAGCGCATGATCCTTTCTTGCCAACTCTGCCGGATGGGATCCCAATCAAGGTTGAACTGTCCCTCGATCCACACAACGCGATGATTGAGATTGATCTTCGCGACAACATCGATTGCGTCGATTGCGGCCTAAACCAATCGGAGGCTTGCGCTATTAATAATGTGGTGGCGGGTGTGTTTCACAGCCTGGAAGGTGATCTACCACACAATGCAGGCTCGTTTCGTCGTATAAAAGTACACTTGCGCGACGGCTGCGTGGTTGGCCGACCAAGCTTTCCGCATAGTGCTTCGATGGCGACCACCAACGTTGCTGACCGCCTAGTTAATCTAACCCAGTCGGCATTTGCCCAGCTCGGCGACGGCCAGGGTCTTGCCGAAGGTGGCAGTGCCATGGGAGCTGGCTTCGCCGTGGTTTCCGGTAACGACTTCCGTCGAGACGGCGAACCCTATATCAACCAACTTATGACCGCAGNNAACGGNGGGCCNGCGAGTCCGCAATCCGATGGCTGGGTGACTTATGGCATCCCGGTGGTCTCCGGCCTAATGTACCGGGATTCGATTGAACTGGATGAGATCAAGCATCCCATGCATTTCGACAGCATGCGCATCATCGCCGGNNCCGGCGGCGCCGGGCACTTCCGCGGTGGCCCNGCGGCCGAAGTCGTCTACGGCCCGCGCAAAGACCCGATGACCGTGGTTATCCCATCGGATTGCCAGATCAATCCAGCGCGTGGGGTTCGTGGAGGTGAGGACGGGACGCCAGCAAAACAGTGGAAGGTGAACGCCAATGGCAACGAAACGTCGTTGCCAAACGTGGTTCAGTTTGAGCTCCTGCCGGGCGAGTATGTGCGCGGATTAGAAGCCGGCGGTGGCGGCTATGGCAATCCGATGAAGCGTGATCCTGCGCGTGTTCTGAAAGATGTCGAGCGGCGCTGGGAAACTCCGGAACGCGCACTTACAGTCTATGGTGTGGTGCTAATTGGCAGTGTTGATGGTGACGACCTCGCCATCGACATGGCAGCGACTGCCGCGGCACGAGAAGGGGCATAAGTTTGAACTGAGCAGAAAGTCGCCGTCATTAGAACTGACAACAGCGGCGCATTCATCATCAGCAATGACGAGAGAACTCATAAAAATAAGCACGACCATAATCCAAAGAGTTGAAGTCATTGTACCCACCCCCTACCGGGAGTTTTCCTATGTTCTTTTGGAGAGAATGCAACCCGGAAATTCATAGAATTAATCGGCAGCTCACGCGGAGGGGCAGAACATGCTAATGAACGGCACAGAGTATCTCGAATCTTTACGTGATGGGCGAACTATCCGCATCGGCAGCGAGACGGTAAACGACGTCACTACCCATCCCGCCTTCAAAAACGCCGCACGCTCCTTCGCCCGCATCTGGGATGCGCGCTTCAATTCNGAACATGCGAATGCCTTAGTCGCCCATGAAGGTGACGACCGTTTTCCCGCCTATTATCTAATACCGAAAAACCGCTCCGATCTCGAACACCGCACCCGCTCGGCCACGGCGGTCGCCGATCTTTCCTACGGCATGATGGGTCGCTCACCAGATTTTATAGGCGGCTATGTCACTGGAGCCGCCATGCAGCAGGAAACATTCAAGACCGCGAATTACGATTTTTCCGGAAATATTTCCGCCTATTACAAATATTGTCGCGACAACGATATTTTTCTCTCCCATGCTGTTGCGCCGCCGCAGGGTACTCGCGATCCGATACATTATGGTCGCTCCTCCTCTTTCGTGCCGACCCTTTCCGTAACCTCGGAAGGCGATGACGGACTGGTGATCAACGGCATCAAGATGCTAGCAACGGCAGCGGCCTTCTCGCACGAGGTTTGGATCGGCAATATCCTGCCGCTCGCTCCGGGCCGCGAAGCGGAATCGGTTACCTGCGTTATCCCGATCAACACACCTGGCCTTGAACTCTGGTCACGCAAGCCCTACGAACGCTTTGCCGAAAGTGAATACGACAATCCGCTGGCCCATCGTTATGACGAATCAGACTGTATAGTTATCTGCCGCGATGTGAAGGTGCCATGGGAACGGGTGCTAACGCTTGGTGATATTCCATGGTCGCGTGATATTTACTTCAACACCCCGGCGCACACCCTTTCCAACCATCAGGCCGCGGTTCGCTACCGTTCCAAACTTAAATTGCTTGTCGGGATCGCCCATCGTGTAACCGAATCCATGGGCACCAATAAAGTGCCCGCAGTGGCTGATACCCTCAATCATCTCTCCGCGATGCATGCTACCATCTCAGCAATGATCAGTGGCCAGATTCAGGATCACGAAATCCTGTCAAACGGCCTCGCCTGTTACAATCGGCGCTACATGTACGCTGCTATCTATTTTGCTACGCAAAATTACGACAAGATACTTGCTCGCATCCGCGAGCTTACCGGCGGCAGTGTACTGCAGATGCCGGCAGACTCCTCAGTGATGGACAACGAGGAAACTAAGCAAATCTTTGACATGTGCTGGTCAACCAACGAGTGGGATGCCAAGGACAAAATGAAGCTCTTCAAGCTCGCCTGGGACATACTTGGCACTGATTTTGCCGGCCGCCACTCACAATATGAGCGCTTCTACATGGGGCCGGCCTTCATTGTACGAGAACATGTTGGTCGCGAAACAGATTGGGGTGAGATCCTCGACTTCACCGATGATCTTCTAGCAAGCTACGACGCATCTGGAGTCATCAATAAATAAAAAACACCAATAATTAATGCTCCAGATCATAAAAATATGCAACTACCTACATACAGAAAATATTTTGAATAATTCATAATATTAACTTTCATTTTTTGTTTTTACGAAAAATAATAATATATAATTACTTGATTACCATTCTTCTATATCTGGCCTTATTTCCACATCAAAAGACCAAGCCGACCTCTCTTGATTAGCTATATGAAATATCTCATCCGCTATATCTTTAGGCTGAGAAAATATTTTATCTGGTTGATTTATTTGTTTTGGAATTCTATTTCTAGTCCATGGTGTGTTTATAGATGCATCTATCATTAAATAAGCTACATGTATTCCTTTAGGGCCAAAATCTCTTGCTAAAGATTGAGCTAAAATTCGTTGAGCAGCTTTTGTTGGAGCAAAATATGGCGTATTAGCTAAACCTCTTTTAGCAGCCGTATTACCTGTAACTATTATTACACCTTTCTTTGCTTTAACCATATCAGGAATTAATTCATGTGCTAAATATAATAAAGATGTTGTATTTACTCTAAAGTTCTCCTCTAACCACTCAGGTTTACCATCGAATAATATATCAAAATTACCTTTTACAGCATTATGTATAAGGACTTCTGGTGAGCCCATTTCTTTTTTTATTCTAGAGCAAGTCTCTTTAAGCAGGTCAATATTTGAAACATCACACACATATCCTTTAGAATCTTTAAGTTCTTTTTCAAACCTTTTTAATCTTTCAGGGGACCTAGCTAACATAGCAACCCTATATCCTTCTTTAGAAAATTTCTTTGCAGCGTATCCGCCAGTACCCTCTCCTAATCCAGTAATCATGCATATAGGTCTATTATCACCCATAATTATTTCCTTAAAAAATCAATTACAAATATAAAAAACAACTCACAGTAATTTCGATTACTCCTTACCCAATAACCCCCTTAACACCCGTTCGGAGGTTAGCGGGATCTGCTTGAGACGGAGGCCGGTAGCAGCGGAAACGGCGTTGTTAATAGCCGGGGCAGCGCCTACCAGAGGCGGTTCGCCAACTCCCTTGACGCCAAAGGGGTGACTTGGCTCAGGCGTCTCGAGGATGATTGTGTTGATCTTATCGGGAGCTTCCAGCGTACCGGGGAACTTATAGTCCATGAAACTCGGGTTCACTAGGCGCCCGTCCTCCCAAAGCATTTCTTCCATCAGCGCGTAACCCATGCCCTGAACGAAGCCGCCCTGAATTTGGCTCGCCACCGCGCCGGGATTAACCGCTCGGCCGACATCGTGAGCGCACCATGCCTCGTGGACTCGCACCGCGCCAGTAACCTCGTCCACTTCGGCATCAACCACCTGGGCGCCAAAGGTCAGCACCGAAATGGCTTCAAGTCCGAGAAAGCCGCTCATTTGCGTATGTTCGGGGTCGGTGGGATCATGCGGCATAAAACTGCCGGAACCAGTGATCGGACCGCCGGCGGCCCAGATCGAACGCTGAGCAATATCGCCAAAAGTGACCTCGGCATTGCGCGGCGGGTCGGTTGAAACGCCGATGCGTCCGCCAGGCCGGAGTTCGGTCTCTTCCAGTGCACATTCGAGCATTTCGGCAGCATGGGCTAACAACTGATCCCGCACTCCCGCCGCCGCGATGTGCACCGCACGGCCCACTGTATGGGTAACGCGGCTTGCGGCAGTGGCATAGTCATAGGGCGCGGAGTCTGTATCTGGCGTAGCGAAGGCCACCTGTTCAAAATCGAGTCCTAGAACGGCCGCGCACATTTGACTAAGCACAGTATCCGAGCCCTGACCAATATCGACTGCAGCGACATTGAGAATGACTGTGCCATCGCCTTGCAAGCGTACGATCGCGCCCGAAGCAAGAAAAGCCGAGCTATGGGCCATGGCGGAAACGCCGAGTGCCCTCTTGCAACCGGGCGCCGCCTCGCGGGCACGTGTCCAATCTGACGCATCTCGCACCGCCTTCAGAGCCTGCGTCAGCGCCGACGTAGCGATGACCTGGCCACCCAGCCAGGGCTCACCCGCCTGGATAGCGTTCTTGATACGAATCTCGATCGGGTCGATGCCGAGCTTTTCGGCAATTTCATCTATCTGGGATTCGCTGGCAAAGGAGGCCTGAGGATTGCCGAAACCGCGAAACGCGCCCAGGCGGAGCTTGTTAGTATAGACCGCGTGGCCGAGAGTGCGCACATTGGGTATGTGATAGGGTCCGCGCGCATAAAACAGCGCGAGATTCATGACCGCCGGGCTGTCATCAGCATAAGCGCCGCCATCGAGCCAAACTTCCATCTCGCGCGCGACTAAGGTGCCATCCGCCTTGGCGCCAGTGCGCACTCTTAGCGTGCCTGGATGGCGTGCGCGCATGGTAGTCATATCCTCATCACGGCCCAAGACAAGGCGAACAGGTGCTCCTGCCTTCTTAGCCAGCATCGTTACAACGAGTTGACCCGAAGCCTCCGCCTTACCGCCGAAACCACCGCCAACCCGCGGCGCCACACAGCGAATTTTACCCATGGGAATGCCAAGGCCTTCATGGATATTGGCTTGGGTGCGAAAGATGCTCTGGGTTGAAGACCAGATGGTTACGCGGCCATCTGGCCCAAAGGTGGCAAGCGCGGCCACTGGCTCCATATAAGCGTGATATTGCGCCGGCACCTCGTATGTGCCCTCAACAACGACATCTGCCTCTTCAAAACCGTCGAGCCCGCGGCCCACAGTGGCCTCGGCGCGCGCCATGATGTTGCCGGCATCTTCAGGCGCCTGATAGACCTTAAAGTATTCCGCAAAATCGTCATGCAGAATCGGAGCGTCCTCTGCGATGGCTTCACTGACTGTCGTCGCGGCCGGCAGTTCTTCATATTCAACTTCAATCAAGCGGGCAGCGTAGCGCGCCGTCTTCTCGTCGCCCGCCGCCACTGCCGCTACCGGCTCGCCGATATAGCGTACCTTGCCACGCGCCAGCGCCGTCTCATCCTTAACCACCGGGCCAAACAGGCCGCCAGAAATGTCTTCTGCTGTTACCACCGCCTTGACCCCAGAATAGGCGAGCGCCGCCGTAACGTCATAAGAGAGAATGCGCGCATGAGGGTAGGGACTGGTCAGAAGAGCGGCATGCAGCATGCCCGGCATTGCCAGATCTGCGGTGAAAAGCGCGGCGCCACTGGCCTTTTCACCGGCCTCCAATCGAGGCGGGCTCTTGCCAATGGGGCTTTCGATCTCGCTCATGCGCCCCTCCGTTCTGATGCTAGGAGTACCGCATTGACAACCCGGACATAGCCAGAGCAGCGACAGAGATTACCCGACAAAGCCTGGCGGATCTCGTCACGACTTGGGTTAGGGTTTTCCGCCAGCAAGGCTGTCGCACTCACGATCATGCCGCTCATGCAAAAGCCGCACTGAATTGCACCAGAATCGACAAATGCCTGCTGAACAACAGACAGTTTACCACCTTCTCCCAGGCCCTCGATCGTGGTGATCTTGCACCCGTCAGTATTGACTGCAAGTAACAGGCAGGCATTGACTTGCATACCGTCGACCAACACAGTGCAGGCACCACAGACACCCTGGCTGCACGCGTTCTTCGTGCCAGTAAGCTCCAAGTCGTCGCGTAACGCGGCAAGAAGAGTGCGAGAAGCGGGTACGCTTAGCACCTGCTCCTCACCATTAACCATGAGCGTGATGTCCACTTCGCCGCTCATGCCGCGCCCTCCACCTGACTACGCGCATTAGCGAGCGCACGGGAGAGCAGGCGGGGCACCAAAATCAAGCGGTAGTCAGCGCTGCCGCGAACATCATCAACCGGATCGCTGGCCTCCGCGAGCAATTGGCTTGCGGCAGCGATAGCTTCACCATCGAGCTCCGAGCCAATGAGCAGCGCCTCGGCCGCCTTAACTCGAATCGGCTTAGGCCCAGCAGCGCCGAGTGCAATTCGCACGAAGGAACAATTACCACCTTTCATGGCTAGCATAACGGCTACGGAAAGAGTGGCGTAATCGCCATGTACCCGAGTGAATTTCTCGTAAACCCCAGTGGCGCCCACGGGGCTTTTTGGAAGGCGAACTGCCGCTACCACCTCGCCCTCCGCAAGGGTAGTGGTGAGATAATCCTCGAAGAAATCTTCGGCAGCGATGTCGCGCCGGCCTGCCGATCCGGCAGCTTCGATCACGGCATCCGCCGCCACCAATGCTGGCAGCAAATCGGAACTCGGGTCACCATGGGCTACGGCACCGCCGATGGTGCCAATATTACGTACGGTGGGATGGGCGATCAGCGAAGCTGCCCGACGCACCACCGCATGGCCACCGACAAGCTGTTCCGATGTAGCCAGCTCAGTATGACTCACCATAGCGCCGATCCGAACGTCGCCACCCGCCGCCGACTTGACCGCTTTGAGTTCGTCTATCGCTCCAAGGCTAACGAGCGCGTTGGGCTCGATTAACTCAGCATTCATCATCGCCACGAGCGTCGCACCGCCGGCAAGCGGCATTGCACCGGCATCTCCTGCTAAAAGGGCAATCGCCTCGTCGAGGCTTATCGGTTTATGGAAATGCATCGTAGATATCCTATGCCGCCGGTGCCTTATCTTCGACTGCGGCGCGAAAATTGTCAGCGAACTCTTTGCCCAGAGCTGCCGCTTTCTTCTTCATGATGCCAAGGCCGTATTTGGCAAGCCGCCCGGTCAACTGAACGTCCGATTTATAATGGACATTGGTAATCCCACCTGCACAGGAAAGCGTCAATTGGCTCTTAGCCGTTAGGCGACTGGCATTAGTGCCTTCCTGGCCACTTGTCTCGATACGGGCAAAGTTGGGCGGCGTTTCGTCGGCAATTTTGATGTCGAGCTTAAAGATGGTCTTGATCGGACCAATACCTACCTTGATCGCCGCTCGGTAGACGCCGCCACATACTTCCTCAACATTCTGGCACCCTGGCACGCAGGGCGCGACGAAGGCTGCATCTCGAATACAGCCCCAAACGTGATCAAGCGGCGCCTGAATGGCGAATTCTTCCTCAATTATCACGTGCTTCCCCTACTTTACACCGTTCGTAGTTATGCCCCCGGATGAATCCTGTCAATTTGCCATGGCAAATGCCTACAAATCGACTATTTTCACGTGATCATGAAGCATTCCACAATTCGACCCAAGGACGCTGCCACCTTAGCCTTATTGCGCCGCAGCGGTACCAGCGTCACCGTGCTGATGGGCCAGCGCGGCAAAGAGCAAGTATTCATGCCGGAGCGCTACGTGTTTCCCGGTGGTGGGGTCGAGGTCTGCGACCGCTACGTGCGCCCAGCGGCAGAGCTAAGCAAGAATGTAGCGGAACGCCTCGCTCGTTCCTGTTCGCTAGCCCGCGCACGGTCTCTTGCTGCGGCTGCAATCCGCGAAACCTACGAAGAAACCGGGCTCATGCTGGCCACTCCCGGCAAACCGGCGCGCGGCAAAGTGCGCCCGGAATGGCAAAGCTTCCACGACCGTGGATTAGCACCAGCGCTTGACCGGCTTGATTACATCTTCCGCGCTGTCACACCTCCGGGCCGCCCGCGCCGCTTCAACGCTCGCTTCTTCATGGCCTTTGCTGACGAGTTGTATGGTGAGATCGCCAGCAATGGGGAACTGCAAAATATCGCCTGGGTGCCAATTAAAGAGGCGTTGGAAATGCCGATTCCGTACATCACCGGCGTCGTGCTCCGCGAAATCGACCGCCTCCTGGCTGACACCACGCCACGCGACACCATCGAATCTACCCCTTACTTCCGACGCATCGGCAAGAAGGACGTCCTCAAGATGGAATAGTTTTTAGCTGGCCTCTTAAGCGCAAAACGCGATCATTTTCTCTCCCTGTCAACTCGCACAAGCATAGATAAGCGGTGTTATACCTCGGTCAATTGACCAACGCCGCAGTGCGAGCTGCTTCAATATCGGTTTCGGCCACACCATTCTCTTCTGCCGCATCGAGCAGACTCTGCCAAGTTGAAGCTGGAAGTGGGACACCCTCGACGCTGCGCCTGAGACGGTTGCGTGCCTCGGGTTCACCTGGGCACAGTACCTCACCACCTGCGACGGCCGGCGCAGCGGACCGGAAAAACGCTATATATTGGCTGAGTTCGTTAGCGAATTCATTTTCTGCGGCAAGAAAATCTGGTGCCACATAAATAGACAACATGCCATTCGACAAACGTTGCATGCCAGGCCGGGAACACCCAGAACCAGTCAGTGCACCAGCGAGTACTTCGCACATGAAGGAGAGGCCCGAACCCTTATGCTCCCCCATGGCACGGATCGCGCCAGAGCCCGAACGTACATCCAAGGGCT
Organism: Rhodospirillaceae bacterium; assembly: GCA_002717225.1. GTDB lineage: Bacteria > Pseudomonadota > Alphaproteobacteria > UBA828 > UBA828 > PTKB01. The sequence goes on from PBDG01000025.1 coordinate 20,797, forward strand.
GAGTGCTGTCCTGCACGCCGTAGATCAGCGCCGGATCGGCCGAAAGGGTGCCATCACTATCAATCAGCGAGCCCTCCGGTAACGACTTGCCGCCGCCAAGTGCATTTAGCACTTTGCCCTCAGCAACGACTGAGGTGGCAAAGTCCAATATCAGGGATTCACCCTCCGGGTCAGGAATCCCAATGCAGATCGGATTGGTCGACATACGCCGCTCTGCACCGCCAAAGGGTGCCACCAGGAGCCCAAGGCCCGAAGTGTTAACGAAATGAATCGAGATCATACCATCTGCTGCCGCCATCTCAGCCCAATCACCAACCCGCCCGAGATGGCCGGAATTGCGCAAAGCCACCATCGCCAACCCATTATGCCTAACCTTCTCTAGGCCGAAGCGCACAGCCTGTGGAGCGATGGTCTGGCCAAAACCGAAATTTCCGTCCACAACGGCGAGAACATCATTCTCACTGATGATGGTGATTTTCTGATTCCGCAAAATTCTACCGTCATGCAGCCAATGGAGATAGCGAGGCACCCGTAGGACGCCGTGGCTCTCATGGCCAGAGAGGTTGGATTCGATAAGATAATGGGCGATTCGACTAGCTTCCTCAGGGGAGCAGCCAGCAGCGATGAATGTATCGCCAACCAGCGCACGAAGACAGTCGACGGGAACAGTGACGGCATTCTCCCAGTTCACCATCACGACTGACCTCCTGCGCGCTCGCGGGTGAGCAATTCGATGAGCGAGATTAGCAATGCGTCTCGCTCTTGCACTAGATCTTCGGTTGTTCGGCCCGCCGACTCTGCCTCTAACCCAACAATTACCTTCTCCACTGTCTCATTGGAAATGCGGGGTGCGGAACCGAGATCAGCCCACAAATCCTCAAGCAGCGGCCCGAAATGAGCGAAGGCATGGCGCGCACCTCCTTTCCCACCAGCCAAGTGATGGATGAGAATCGGACCCATCAGAGCCCAGCGTAATCCAGGGCCGTAGGAAACCGCGATATCGACATCCTCAACGCTGGCAACATCTGTCTCGACTAGATGCCAAGCCTCGCGCCACATCGCCGCCTGTAGACGGTTGGCGAGATGCCCGGGCACTTCGCGGTTGATTCGAATCGCCTTCTTACCGTGACCATTATAAAATTCAAGCGCCCAATCAATAACCGCAGGATTTGTTGCCTCTCCACCGACGACTTCTACAAGAGGCACGAGATGGGGTGGATTAAAGGGGTGGCCGATAATATAGCGCTCTTGGCCCCTGCGCCCAGCCTGCAACTCGCTGATCAATAATCCGGATGAAGATGAGGCCATCACCACATTACCGGGTAGCGCATCGTCTAGTCGGCTATAGAGTTCAATCTTGATCTCGGTGTTTTCTGGTCCACTTTCCTGCACGAAATGGCAATTGCATACGGCTTCTTCAGGATCATCGAGAAACATAATGATATCGGCCCCCAACGTCGCCGGTGCACCGAGGCGTACAAGCGCTGGCCAAACTGCGTCGATAAATGCGCGACACCGCACCTCACCATCTTCCCCTGGATCCCAGATATTGACCGCTAGACCGTGGGCAAGAAAATGTGCCGCCCAGGAAGCGCCGATCGTGCCCGCTCCCAGTATTGCCACGCGCTCGACCTCATCCGGTTTAACCAAATTCATCTGCATCTCCCCTAACTTGCACTACCCGTTAGCATATCAGGTCGCACGCGCATTGTTATCACCCTCCGCCAAAACTATGCTGTTCAGACAAGCTAATTTAGGAGAAAGACCTTGCGCTTCGAAGGAACCAAAACGTACGTCACCACCGAGGAACTGAACGCCGGTGTGAACGCAGCGATCACATTACAGCGCCCGCTATTGGTCAAGGGCGAGCCTGGCACCGGCAAGACCATTCTCGCCGCCGAGGTCGCCGAAGCGCTGGGCGCTCCGCTTATTGAATGGCACGTTAAATCGACCACCAAGGCGCAACACGGTCTCTACGAATATGATGCCGTGGCGCGGCTCCGGGACGGCCAACTCGGCGACGAAAGGGTTAAGAATATTTCCAATTACATCCTACCGGGTAAGCTGTGGGAGGCCTTTGAAAGCGAAACGCGACCGGTGCTGCTGATTGACGAAATAGACAAGGCGGATATCGAATTTCCCAACGATCTGCTGCTAGAACTCGACCGCATGGAATTCCATGTTTACGAAACCCAACAGACAATTTGCACCAATCACCGGCCCGTCATCATAATCACCTCAAACAATGAAAAGGAGCTGCCAGACGCCTTTCTTCGCCGCTGCTTCTTCCATTATATCCGGTTTCCCAACCGCGAAACCATGGAACGCATCGTCCAGGTGCATTATCCAGACATTAAGAATCGTCTGGTGAGCGCGGCACTCGGCCTCTTTTATGATGTTCGCGAAGCACCCGGCCTGAAAAAGAAACCTTCGACTTCCGAACTGTTGGACTGGCTCAAGTTGCTGATGGCTGAGGATATTTCGCCGGAGGATCTGCGCGCCACCGATTCCTCGCAGTTCATCCCACCGCTCTATGGCGCACTGTTAAAATCTGAACAGGACGTTCAACTCTTCGAGCGCATTGCCTTTCTCAACCGGCGCGAACAAACCTGAGGGAGGTAACTTGTTTCAAAACCTTTTCAGGGAGTTGAAGCGGGTCCGGGTACCGGTTTCGCTGCCGGAATATCTCGATCTGATGGGAGCAATGGACAAGGGCTTAGCAGAATATAGCGTTGACGATTTCTACTATCTCTCACGCGCTCTACTCGTGAAGGACGAGCGCCATCTCGACCGCTTCGATCAAATTTTTGGCCATGTATTCAAGGGTCTCGAGCGAGTTTCCGCAAATGATGAGCAGGTAGAGATCCCCCAAGAATGGCTTAAGCGCCTGGCAGAATTGCATTTGACGGAAGAGGAAATGGCCAAGGTTGAGTTCATGGGCGGCTGGGAGAAACTAATGGAGACCTTGCGCGAACGACTCGCTGAACAGGAAAGCCGCCATGAAGGCGGCAGCAAGTGGATTGGCACCGCTGGAACCTCACCCTTTGGTGCTTATGGCTTTAATCCGGAAGGTGTGCGCATCGGCCAACATCAGGGACGCCAGGGCCGCGCGGTAAAAGTATGGGACAAGCGCGAGTTCCGCGACCTAGACGGGGAGGTGGAACTCGGGACACGCGGCATGAAGATTGCACTCAGGCGTTTACGCCGTTTTGCCCGCGAGGGTGCTTTGAGTGAGCTTGATATGGACGACACCATCCATTCGACAGCAAAAAACGGCGGCTGGCTCAATCTCCGCATGGTGCCTGAGCGCCACAACGCTGCAAAGGTGTTGTTGCTGCTTGATGTAGGCGGTTCGATGAACGCCCATGTCGAGGGCTGCGAACGCCTATTCTCAGCGGCACGCAGCGAATTCAAGCATCTAGAGTACTATTATTTCCATAATTGCCTCTATGAAGCCGTTTGGCTCAATAATCGCCGCCGGCGAACAGAGCAGATATCGACTTGGGACCTGCTCAACAGCTACAATTCAGAGTATAAGGTGGTGTTCGTCGGCGACGCCTTCATGAGCCCTTATGAAATCGTTTATCCTGGCGCCAGCGTCGAGCATTTCAATGAAGAATCGGGCGAGGTGTGGTTAAAACGAATACTGAGCAACTATCACAACGCGGTTTGGCTCAACCCGTTACGCCAGCGCGGCTGGCATTCTAGCCCCTCGATCAAGCTAATTCAGGAGATGATGGAAGATCGCATGTACCCCCTCACCCTTGACGGTCTCGATCAGGCCATGCGCGAACTGAGCAAATAAATCTATGTCGGCGGGACAAAAAACTATGCTGCTGACCGGCGCAAGCCGTGGTATCGGCCATGCAACAGTGAAGCTTTTCCACGACGATGGCTGGCGAGTGCTGACGGTCTCGCGGAACCCTTTCGACGATAGCTGCCCCTGGCCAGGCGGTAACGACAATCACGTGCAGGCGGATCTCGCCGACCCAGAAGGCTATGGCAAACTGATTGATGAGGTGACCGAACGCATAGGGAAGCAAGGCCTCAACGCGCTGGTCAACAATGCAGGTATTTCACCAAAAGGTCCCGCATGCGAGCGGCTTGGGGTTTTGGAAAGCGATTATCGCACTTGGAATGAGGTGCTCAATGTTAATCTCGTCTCTACCGCCATGCTGGCTCGAGGTCTAGCCCAGCCGTTGCGGGACACTGGCGGCACCATCGTCAACGTCACCTCGATTGTCGGCTCCCGGGTCCATCCTTTTGCTGGCACCGCCTATGCCTGCTCAAAGGCGGCTCTGGCGGCGCTAACGCGGGAGCTTGCCCATGAGTTCGGCGCCTTCGGCGTTCGCGTCAACGCCATCGCGCCCGGCGAGATCGAGACCTCGATCATCTCCCCGGGAACAGAGGACATCGTCGAGAGACAGATCCCATTGGGACGACTCGGTAACCCAATGGAGATCGCGCGGACAATCAGGTTTCTCTGTTCCTCGGATTCGAGCTATATCAATGGTGCTGAAATCCATATCAATGGTGGCCAGCACGTCTAACTATCAGGCGCGGCCTTGTGTTCAGATGCGACGCTGTCCTAGAGATTGGTGATGGCGACGCCGGCCCTGACCGCTCTAGTAAACATGCCAGGTCAGTTAGGTGGGATATAGATCAGGCTTCGCCGCAACTGAACAAAACCAGCAACCTTTATGATGCAAAGATCTTGCCCGGGTTCATTAAATTTTGCGGGTCGATTGATCTCTTGATCATGCGCATAACTTCGACTGATTCACCATGCTCGGCTTCCATATAGCCAATCTTGCCGACACCGATACCATGCTCGCCAGTACAGGTGCCGCCCATACCAAGCGTGCGTTCGATCATCTTATCATTGACCTCCTTTGCCATTGCAAGTTCCTCTTCATTGCCAGGCTCGAGTACGAATCCGACATGAAAATTGCCGTCACCAGCATGGCCAACGATCGGTGCAAGCAGGCCGTTCTCATCAATATCACGCTTAGTTTCCAACAAGCATTCGGCGAGGCGTGAAATAGGTACGCAAACGTCGGTCGCCCAAACCATACTACCGGGCCGGAGCGCAAAGCAGGCATAGAGAACGTCATGGCGCGACTGCCAGAGCGCATTACGCTCCTCGGTGGTCTTGGCCCAACGAAAATCTGAGCCCCCTAAATCCCGGGAAATTTCTCCAACCATTTTGGCCTGCTCTTGCACGCCACGCTCGGTGCCGTGAAATTCGAATAGGATCGTGTGATCACGGGAATAATCGAGTTTGGAATAACGCATGCAGGCATCCATCTGAACATCGTCGAGCAGTTCCATCCGTGCGACTGGAATACCGGATTGGATTGTTAGGATGACAGTATTGACCGCGCTTTCTAGGTCAGGGAAGGAGCACATTGCTGCCGAGATCGCTTCAGGAATACCGTAGAGCCGAAGTGTCACCTCTGTGATGATACCAAGCGTGCCTTCTGATCCGACAAGAAGGCGAGTGAGATCATAACCGGCCGAGGATTTCCGTGCCCGACCACCGGTCTTGATAATTTTGCCGTCGGGCAGGACTGCGGTTAGGCCCAGCACATTTTCACGCAAAGTACCGTAGCGCACTGCATTGGTGCCCGAAGCGCGGGTTGCCGCCATACCACCGAGCGAAGCATCAGCGCCGGGATCAATAGGAAAGAATAGGCCCGTATCCTTGAGATATTGGTTGAGCTGCTTGCGCGTCACTCCAGCCTGGACGGTGCAATCTAAATCCTCTTCGTTGACACGGACTACCTCGTTCATTTCGCTCAGATCGATACAAATACCACCATGGGGTGCTGTAACATTGCCCTCAACGGATGTACCGGTACCATAAGGGATCATTGGCACGCCGTGGTCGGTACAGATTCTGACAATCTGCGATACTTCCTCAGTGCCGCAAGGAAAGACCACCGCGTCCGGTGGCTGCGGCGTGTAAACACCACATTCTCCGTTGCCATGTTGCTCGCGCACAGCAATGGAGGTGGTCAACCTTTCCCCCAAAAAGCTGGAAAGCTCGCTGATAGCGTTTTCACGCGGCAGAGATTGAGTTGCCATGGTATTTCCCCAAGTTACCGCCGATAGCGACGGATCATACACCAGGAAATCTCTTTGGCTAAAGCAGGTTTATTATACTATTAGTTTGTGTAGTATCCGACATTCCAAACTGTACAGCGTTGAGGACACCAACACATGATAAAGGGCTCAGAAAGAATCCTAACTACTCAGCTAGGCAGTTTACCTCGCTCTGAAGCATTGCTTGCCATGCTAATGAAAATTGAAAAGGGTGTGGAAGTCGACCGTGGCGAGTTTCGTCGCCAAGTAGAAGACGACATGTTAGAAGTGATATCTCGACAAGCCGAAGCTGGTATCGATATTGTCGGCGATGGCGAACTGCCGCGAATCGGCTTTTCCTATTATGTAAAGGACCGCATGAGCGGGTTCGGTGGCCTCGCCAAGCGAGGAACGGTCAGCGATTTCGCGAAATTTCCTGGTTACGCCTCGCTCAAGATGGCCGCGATCAAGGCGTCTGCTGGAGAAGAGGCAGACTTAGAGGAATCCGCTTCGGTCTACGACATGCCGGAAGCGCAAGGCGAGATTATATATGACAGCGAACTCGTGGCGGCCAGAGAAGAATTGGAAATTTTTGCTACTGCACTTGATGCCTCAGGCAACCGGGATCAATTCTCCGGCACTTTTATCTCCGCCGCCGGACCTGGTATCATCTCGACTACACTCCTGCGCAATGAGGCTCACCCAAACTATAAAGATGACTCCGAATACGTTATGGCGCTCGCCCGGGAATTGAAGAAGGAATACGACTATATTATCTCCTGTGGCCACCAGTTGCAGATAGACGCTCCTGATCTGGCGATGGAACGGCAGATCATGTTCATCGATCGGCCACTTGACGAATTTCTTGCCCGGGTCGAACTGCATATTAAGGCACTTAACATGGCGCTCGCCGATATCCCTTCGGAGAAGGTGCGTTTGCATGTTTGTTACGGTAATTACGACGGACCGCATATCGACGATATTGAACTGCAGGAAGTGCTGCCACTCCTATACGATGCTAACGTCGGCACGCTCAGCATCGCCTGTGCTAATCCCCGCCATCAACACGACTGGAAACAGTTTAAGACCTACAAACTGCCTGACCACATGACGCTGATGCCGGGTGTTATCGACGTCACTACCAACACACTCGAACATCCGGAGGTGGTGGCGGACCGAATCTGTCAATTCGTCGAGGTAATTGGTGATCGTGAAAGAGTGATTGCAGCTTGTGACTGCGGATTTAGCACATTTGCTGGCTATGTTATGGTGCCATCAGATGTGGCGTGGAAGAAACTTGAGATGTTGAGCACAGGTGCCCGACTCGCTAGCGAACGTCTTTGGAGTTAACACGAAAGGCTACCAAGGAGTTTGGCTATGCGGAATTGTTGCTGATCGTTTTGAATTGATAAGGACTATAACAACCGGAGAAAATCTGATGAAATTTCTTATGTCACTGATGATAGGGTTTACCCTAGCCCTTTGTGCTGCTGGGTTCTCTAGCAAGGCTCAGGCCAATGACGATCCCATCGTAATCGGCGCAGCGATCGCGCTGTCAGGTTTCGTGGCTCCATACGATGATGGGCCCCTTAAAGGCCTACAACTAGCCGTCGCTGACATCAATGCAAAAGGCGGTGTGCTGGGCCGTAAACTCAGTGTCGTAACGGCTGACACTAAATCTGATCCGGCGCAAGGCACCAACGCTGCCATCGAGGTACTCGAGCAAGGCGCTGAAATGGTTATGGTGACTTGCGATTTCGATTTCGGTGCAGCTGCAGCGCTGCAAGCAACTGCCGCTGGAAAAGTCACGTTCTCTTCCTGCGCCGGAGACCCGAAATTCGGCGTTCAGGGCATCGGTCCGCTGGCTTACACAATGTCCCTTGGAACCCCGGCACAGGCTGCAACTCTGGCTGAATGGGCCTATAAGGAAAAAGGCTGGCGAAAAGTCTATGTCCAAATGAATTCGATGGTCGAGTATTTTAAATCGCTCTGCAGCAACTTTAAAATTCGTTGGGAGGAACTTGGCGGCGAGATCGTTGGCGAGGACGTATATAATTTTACCGAAGTAAAATCCTTTGAAGGCCAAGCGACCCGGATGAAACAAAACACCGAGAAGGACTTTGTGTTCATGTGTGCTGCAACCTTCGACGGACCATCGCTAATCAAGCAAGTTCGAAACGCTGGCGAGAACACACCTATTCTCGCCTCCGAATCGATGGACGGAAACTTCTGGCTTGAGGCAGTGCCCAATTTGAGTGAATTTTATCTTTCCGTTTATGGCTCCATGTTTGGCAATGACCCTAATCCTCAAATCAACGATTACGTTGCCAAATACACTGAGATGCATGGGCAAGCGCCATTCACAGCACATTCAATGACCGGCTATAGCCTCATGGAGGCATGGGCCTTGGCGGCGGAGCGGGCAGGTTCGTTCGATTCAGATGCTATTCGCCAAGAGCTCGATAAGTTTATAAATGAAGACCTTTTGGTCGGTCCAACGAGCTATACCCCCGAACTTCATATAAATCTCTATCGCGGCATGCAGATCATGGAAGTACAGAACGGCAAACATGCTCCGATCACGCGGTACACTGCAGAAAAGGTACCACCAATAACATTCTGAGGCGAGCGACTAAGCCTCCAAATCAAGGTCCCCCGTGGCATGATTCCGAAATTGCTGCGGGGGCTTTGACTTTTTAATGATATTTCTCCAATACGCTATTGACGCGCTAAGCGTCGGCGGCCTGTACGCGCTCGCGGCGCTAGGCATCGGGCTCATCTTTGGCATCATGCGGCTAGTCAATTTTGCCCATGGCGATCTTCTAATGATGGGCTGCTACGCCATGTTTATGCTCGCCGCTGCAATCTGGCCGGTAACAATTTTGGGCGGTGTGGTGATCGCCATCCTAGTCGCCGTAATAACCGAGTGCATAGCCTTCCGCCCATTGCGATCAGCAGATCCAACCATTCTGCTCGCAGCCTCCTTCGCAGTAAGTTTTTTTCTACAAAATTTCGTCCTGATGATCATGGGCGGCCGTGCTCTCGGTGTCGATATCGTACCAGCACTCAACCAGCATATTGTCTGGGACAGTCTGAGCATTTCGGTGCTCAATTTATTTACCATAGCGCTCTCAGTCATCCTAATGGGTGGGTTGAGCCTGTTTCTTGCACGGACTCGCATCGGCATTCATATGCGTGCTGCTTCAGAAGACGTGCGCATGGCGCGCATGTTGGGGGTTCGCGTCAATCTGGTGGTTGCTACGGCCTTCGCTATCAGCGGCTTACTCGCTGGCGCGGCAGCTATAGTGGTACTCGGCAAGACTGGACTAGTGCTGCCTACCATGGGCCTACGCCTAACCCTTGTCGCCTTCGTCGCCGTCATTGTCGGTGGGATGGGTAGCCTCACCGGTGCGGTAATCGGTGGGTATGCGGTGGGCATATTGGAGGTCGTTCTTGGCGGACTACTACCTCTCGTCATCCTGCCATACCGCGAGGCGCTAATCTTCACTGTGGTCCTACTCTTTCTGCTGTTCCGCCCGGGTGGCATCATTCGTGTCGCAGCGCTTAAGGAACGAGTGTGATGGCAGACCGCCACGTCGATGTCCTCGCAAAATTCTGGCCGGTGCTGTCACTGATTCTCGGTCTGGCGGTCATCGTCGCCCTTGCCCAATTGGGNCCGATTTCCATTGAGCGCATGGTAATTAAGGCTCTGNTCATGATGATCGTGGTGATTGGCCTCTACACCTTCATCGGCAATTCTGGGCTACTCTCCTTTGGTCATTCGACGTTTATGGTAGTCTCCGCCTACATGTCAGCCTGGCTAACCATGCCGGTGATACGCAAAAAGATTATGCTTCCAGACATCTGGTCGGGCTTCGGCCAGATGGAAATGCATGTGCTGCCGGGCGCGCTTCTCGCCGGTCTGCTCTCGGCATTTCTGGCACTGATTGTCGGCATACCGCTAATGCGACTTTCTGGAATCGTCGCGGCAATAGGCACCTTTGCAGTCTTTACAATTGTCACCGTGGTCTACAACCAGTGGGATTCCTATACCAAGGGTGCTAGCACGCTNATTGGNCTACCAACCTATGTCGACCTCTGGACAGCATTCGGCTTTGTAGCCGGGGCTTTAGTGATCGCGCATCTCTATGACCNATCGAAGTTTGGCCTGTCTNTGCGNGCGTCACGGGACGATCTCGTNGCGGCTAAGGCGGCAGGTGTTAATGTCGTCCGCCAACGCCTGATTGCATTCGTCATTAGCGCCTTCATCACGGGCATCGGCGGCGTACTTTATGTCCATTTCACCGCCACAATTACTCAGGCTAACCTGCTCTACCTTAACCTTACCTTCATTACCATTGTAATGCTTATGGTCGGTGGCATGCGCTCGCTATTCGGTGCGGTGGCCGGCGTAGTCGCTATCTCGATCGTAACCGAGGGTTTGCGNGCGGCGGAAAAACCGGTCGGCGTGTCAGGGCTTGGTGAGCTTGGCCTGGCCGTTTTCATGCTGGTGATTTTGGCAATCCGTCCGAGTGGTATCGCCGGCGGCAAGGATATTCCCCTACCTGCTTTCCTCCGCCGCAGGGNTTAGTCCGTAGAGGCAAAAAAACGTCGAATTTCGGTAATTGTCTCGGCCAGACCCATCCGCTCGATTAATACATTCTCGGGAAATGCACCGCATAACCGGCTGGGCAGCGCCGAATCAAGCATGACAAAGACGCCCTTGTCGTCAGCGCGGCGTACAAGGCGCCCATACGCTTGTTTAAGCTTGAGACGCGTCAACGTATCATCATAGAGCGCACCGCCAAAACACCGCTTGCGAGCCTTATGGAGGATATCTGGCCGCGGCCAGGGCACCCGATCAAACACAATCAGGCGCAGGCTCCGTCCCGGCACATCAACACCATCGCGTACCGCATCAGTACCCAGGAGACAACTATTCACGTCGGCGCGGAATATATCNACCAGCGTGGCTGTATCNAGCGGATCAACATGTTGGGCCCAGAGGCGCAACCCAGCGTCGTCGAGCGGACCGACAATTTGCCTATGGGTCGCACGCAACCGTGCAATGGCGGTGAACAATCCAAGCGCGCCACCACCCGAGGCCTTGAACAACTCGCGATAGGCAGCGGCGACTTGCCTTTCATCGTTGCGCTGGACATCGCCGACGACGAATATCCGTGTCTGCTTAATATAATCGAAAGGCGAAGACACCTCAGCGCGCGCTGTNTGCGAACCGCCGATATGACGAACGCCAGTGCGAGCTTCGGCAGCCTCCCAATCCGCTTCCACATCGCTGGAGCCATCACGCAAGGTAGCGGAAGTAATGATCACGCCATGTGATGAATTGAGTACAGATTTGGCAAATGGCAGGGTTGGGTCGATGAAATGNCGGTGCATACCGAGATCAATATCGTGCCCTTCGCTACGTTGGATGGCGAACCAATCAACGAATTCATNATCGGGAATATCCNTCAACATGTGTTCATCAGATTCGGCNGANGTACGCGCCAAACATTGCAGCATGGCACACCAGGAAGTCAGTTGTTGCTCGGCACGCCGGGCGATACCACGAACAACTCCCTCAATACGAGCACGCTGGGCGCTCTCCAAGCTATCCGTCTTTTCATCGATTAGGGCGGCAAGTCGCTGAGCGAGCAGCAGAAGCGGGCGGCGGATCTTACCAAACGCTCCGTCAAGAAGCTCCGCTGCTTCGGCCAAACCTTCGATTTCCGGCCGGGTCGGCACTTCTAGACTATAAGGTCCATCTCTATTATTTGCGCGCGCCAACACCTGTTGGCGAACATGGACAAGAAACTGCTCCGTCGCCCCCTGAGGTCTTCCCTCGGCGATGCGCTTCGCCCATTNGTCACTCGGCAGCGCGCGGGCCGAATGGAGCGCGTCCTGCAATGCCTCACGAGCAACCTCGTCAGTGTCGATNAAATCTTCNATACGACTTTTCAANCCTCGNCTCCTCNGACCGCGTTGACGTTCCGGCCCCATAAGCCAACGCCGAAACTCGCGTGCTTCGGCGCCAGTTAGATGAGCAGAGAAGGTCGAATCAGCGGCGTCGAACACATGATGCCCTTCGTCGAATACAAATCGCATGGGCGTACTACGCTCCTGGCCAATGAAGACACCACGCACTGCCTGCACCATTACTAACGCATGGTTAGCAATAACTATCTCAGCACCCCGCGCCTTGCGCTGATTCTTCTCGACGAAGCATTTGCGATAGTGGGAACAGGCGGAATAGATGCATTCGCCTCGCCGGTCGGTAAGCGCCAGTGTGCGGCCATAACCAAAAAGATCGACCAGCCAAGCGGGAAAGTCGCCACCTACCATATCACCGTCCCGCGTCGCCCCGGCCCAGCGCACCATCATGGCAAGGGCAATGCGCTCGTTCGATACCAACACACTGCGGCTAATGGCTTCTTCCATATTCAACAAGCACAGATAATTCTCCCGTCCCTTGCGCACCACCACCTTGTCGGCCTTTACCGCCTGGTCAGGAAAGAGCTTATCGAGCTCGCTGTCGATCTGACGCTGCAAATTNCGAGTAAAGGTNGANAGCCACACCGTGCCTTCGTTCTTCTCTGCCCAGACACTAGCCGGCGCGATATAGCCCAGAGTCTTGCCAACACCGGTGCCCGCCTCAGCAAGGACAAGATGTGGTCCGTCCTGCTCCTTCGGCGGCTGAAAGGCGCCACAGACAGCGGATGCATAGTCCGCCTGTTGAGGGCGCTCTTCGGCGCTCATCCCGAGAAGCTCCGCTAGTCGCTTTCGGGCTTCTGTAGCGCAAACACCGAAATGGCTCGGCGNNGGCTGAGGTGGNACTTCCTGCCATTCCTTTAGGCGAGCCCACACCGCGAGCGCCGTGTCGTCACTTNCAGATNTTTTTCCCACAACGGACGGGCCAAGCACCCGCATAACGGTCTCTCCCCAGATCCACCCAGCCTTGTCCAACACACGGGCTATAGAGCGAGTGGTTTCTTCTGCAGATTCATCCGCCAGGCCAACTAATAAGGCCGNNGCCGCGTCCAGTAGCAGAACGGCCTCACTCTCATGATCCTCAGGACGCGGCAGGAAGAGGGCATTCGCTAGNCCCGCAGCGGTCGGCAGACAAAACTNTGCCGGACGNGCAAAGGCGAATAGCTCTAACAGGTCAAAGGCATGGAAGGTATCGATGCCGAGGCGGCGNGCCATGGCGCTAGCGTGACAGACGAAGGGTGGCGGACCCTCTGCAAGACGGCGGGCAGCATCATTTGGGGAACACTCCTCAATCTCACCACTCTGACTTAGCCATAAGGCCCGTCCTGGCGCGAGCACCAATGCCGGTGCGTNTGGCAGTACTATGCGGGGCTTTCCATTGTCGGGCATATCAGTTTTCGGCATCGGAACAGTATAGCGGTTGACGNGCCCNGTGCGCTTGACGCATTTTCGCACCACNCGAAATAAAATGTNTGTTGGAGTTGATCAGCGATGACTGCGGATATGGCCGTGCTCCGTACNCTTGCCGAAGATGCCAAGGCCTGGCCGTTTAAGGAAGCNCGCTCGCTTGCTAAGCGCTTCGCAAAGCAGCCACCGGAAGATGGTACCGTTCTGTTTGAAACCGGGTACGGACCGTCCGGCTTACCCCACATAGGCACCTTCGGCGAAGTCGCGCGCACCACCATGGTGCGTTACGCCTTCACGCTAATTTCTGACCTGCCAACCCGGCTAGTGGCCTTTTCAGACGACATGGACGGTCTGCGCGGGGTACCGGATAACATCCCCAATGGCGAAGCAATGGCGGCGCATCTCGGTAAGCCACTGACCCAAGTACCCGACCCTTTCGGCACCCATGAAAGCTTCGGTCACCATAACAATGCACGATTAATCGCTTTTCTCGACGCCTTTGGTTTCGACTATGAGTTCAAGAGCGCGACTGCTGCCTATAAGAGCGGCGAATTCGACGCAGCGCTATTGGACGTTCTCGCTCATCACGAGGAAATTCTTGCCGTTACCCTACCGACACTGGGAGCGGAACGACAGGCCACCTATAGCCCCTTCCTGCCGATATGCCCAGACAGTGGGCAAGTGCTGCAGGTGGCAATCGAGTCGCACGATATCCAAGCCGGCACCGTGTGCTACCGGAACGACGAAAACAAGGTTGTGGAGGTGCCGGTCACTGGCGGCCATTGTAAGCTTCAATGGAAGGCTGACTGGGCAATGCGATGGCATGCCCAGAAAGTACATTACGAGATGGCGGGCAAAGACCTAATCTCGTCGGTTGAACTCTCTAGCAAGATTTGCCGCATACTCGGGTCCACTCCACCGGAAGGCTTCGTTTACGAACTGTTTCTTGACGAGAATGGTGAAAAAATTTCGAAATCGCGTGGAAACGGCCTCACCATCGACGAATGGCTGCGATACGGTACGCGGGAAAGCCTATCGCTCTATATGTTCGCAACACCGCGCCGCGCCAAGCGACTCCACTTTGACGTAATCCCACGCCACGTCGACGATTACCTTAGCCATCTTGAAAAATATCCGGAACAGGACACCGCAGGCAAGTTAGAGAATCCTGTTTGGCATATTCACGCGGCCGAGGCGCCAGCGCCAGAATCGGGCATCAGCTACGCCATCTTGCTAAATCTCGCCAGCGTCTGCAATACAGAAGACCCAGTGGTGCTCTGGGGATTTATCACTCGTTATGCGCCAAACGCTTCGCCGGAAGCAACTCCGATTCTTGACGATCTGGTAGCGCTCGCAATCAATTATTATCGCGATTTTGTCAGGCCGGAGAAGCAATACCGCCGCCCAGATTCAGCAGAAACGAGTGCACTTAAAGATTTGATTGCGGCTCTAGAATCACTGCCCGACGATGCCGCAGCCGAAGATATCCAGGCCAAGATCTACAATATCGGTAAGTCCCATGGCTTTGAAAATCTACGCGACTGGTTCAAGGCGCTCTACCAAGTTTTGCTCGGGCAGGAGCAGGGGCCGCGAATGGGATCATTTATTGCGCTTTATGGAATTTCAGAAACTGTGGCGCTGATAAGGCGGGTGCTAGCCGATAATCAACTCGCCGGTTGAAACCAAGAAACCATGCCCGCTCAACCACCCTAAACCTGATCACACCAAAGGTTTTTCGGTTGGTGTCGTAGCTCGACGCGGCGCAAAGAAGTTGCGGCCTTCCGCAATCTGCCAAGCAAGAAGTGCCGGTGCGCCGATGACCAATTCCCGAACCCGTTTGATAAGCGAGAGCGCGAGTGCCACCTCCGGTCCGAGCCCAACGACAGCACCAAGCAAAACAAACGCGCCCTCCTGTACACCGAGCGCGCCAGGGACGAAGAAAGCTGCCGCGCGTACCGCTAGTATGAGGCTTTCCAGCAGTAGGGCATCAGCAATGGTGACCGGAATATCCATAAAATAGAGCGCAAGCCAGATTTCCGCCGCACCAAGTGCCCAGGCAAGCATTTGCCCGGCCGCATTCAAGGTCAGTGCCCAGCGGCGACGATAGAGGTCGCGTATCGCTTCATCCAGCGCGGCCGCTCCGCCTACGGCGCTGACCCAGTCGCGGCCCTTGGAGACACGTGAAACCAGTCCGACCAAAAAGCCAAACAATCCACGATGCTGGAAAACGCAAAATCCGATAACCAGCAAAAGTCCAAGCCCGACACCAGCGCCAGCACCCTTAGCGATATCGTTGTTGCCGTAATGTGCAAGTAATAGACCTACACCAACCAGAGTAAAGAGAAGCTGAGTCAGGGTGCTGAGAGTCAGATCCACGACGACACTGGCGCCAACAATGCGGCCGGGAAAACGATGCAAGACCAGGAGGCGGGTCCGCACCAAAGCGCCGCCCACCTGAAAAGCGGGCATCAGCGTATTAACTCCCTCACCGATCCAACGCGCCCACAACAAAAGCAAGACCGGCCGCGGCGCGTCTTTTGGAAAGAGAAAGCGCCAAACATAACCGTCCAGGGCAATCGGTAAGAGGCGCGACAGTATGACGAAAACCAGACCCCACCCGACCGCGGCGATAGCGGCGGCGACATCGCCTGCGCCCTGGTAGAGCACCAAAGCGATGATCGCGCCGATTCCAGCAATCAGCGCGCTAAATCCGGCGACTCGCACAGGCGGTGTTTCCCTCCAACTTATCAGGGCCACGCCACAGCGGACACCCGACCAAATCCAGACACGCCGCCAGTGGCAGCACGTCACAAGCAACTAGCAGCGATCAAGGCGAAACCTTACCCGATCACAAGAGTCCATGCCAGGCCGCACATAATTGTAGAATTTGTCACATCTGCCAGCTGTCTTGTTTAAGTTACCGACTCCAAAAGAATTTAATTCATTTGCACAAATGTCCGAACACGCTATCAAGCGCACAGTTACTGGCCAAACCTACACAAGTAAAAAATTAACAATACTTTTTAGGTTTCCCCAGCAGTTTGCGAACGTGACAAAAATTATATACGGCCCCGTTATTTTTATCTTGTTTCGTAATCTCGTTGCCTTTAGCCGCTTCACCCTCGACGCAAAAGCCAAACTTGGCTTTCCATTTATCAACGCCAGCATCAAATCGAACACCACCCTCTTCATCGACTGTGCGGTCCTGATCGTCTATTCATCCACGCATCAAAGTTTGGTGGAAACGAAATGCAAGCGCTACCGCACCTGCGAGTTCAGCCTGATTAACACGAGCAGGGAAACCATATAAATCGAGCTTGAGACAACTCGGGGCGAAATGCTATGGGAAGCACGCGAAATTAAGATTCGCATCCTTTCCATTACCTTGTATCTGTGTCAGAAGCGTTCTGGTGACAATAGAATTCAAGCCATGACCGTTCCTCTCATCACGGGACTTGCTAACCTTAGCAGGGCCTATGACGGCTTCATACTCGATATCTGGGGCGTGATGCACCAGGGTGGGCGGGCCTACGATGAGGCCATCGACTGTGTCAAGCGTCTGCGCGCCGAAGGAAAACGAGTTCTCTTCCTTTCGAATGCACCCCGGCGAGCAACCCGCGTTGCTGATATTCTCGAACAAAAGGGGGTCCCACGGGAAAGTTATGACCATTTACTTTCCTCTGGAGAAGCGACACGCATAGCCTTCGAAAATGGCTCCGAACCAGACTTAAAGGGCCTAGGGCGGCACTACTTACTTCTCGCAACTCCGGGAGACGACGACCTTCTGTGCGGCTTAGATTACGCCCCCACTAATACACTCGCAGAGGCAGACTTTCTTCTCGCAGTCGGCCTGAGTGACGCGCGGCCAAGCCTCGCTGAACATGAAGAACTGTTGCAGGAAGCTGCCCGGCGCAACCTGACCATGGTTTGCGTCAATCCAGACCTGGAGGTGATCCGTCTTGGTATCCGCGAACTTTGTGCCGGCGCGCTAGCGGCGCACTACATGAAACTTGGTGGAAAGGTGGTCTATTTTGGCAAGCCCCATTCCCTTGTCTACAGCCTTTCTTTCAAGCTTCTCGGAATTGAATCGCGGGCGCGAGTGCTCGCGGTCGGAGACGGCCTCGCTACCGATATTAAGGGCGCCTCCGCAGCGGGTATTGACTCTCTGTTGGTGACCGGCGGCCTGCTCGCCGAGGAACTCGGAACCTCGCACCACGAGACACCTGCGGCAGATGTTCTCGCCGCGGTCTGCGACGCATCAAAGATCCGTCCGCGCGCCGCGATATCGGCACTCCGCTGGTAGGATGCATACTGCTTTCGAATGATTTTTATTGGTTTGTGCGCTGCATATTGCTGATATTGAGTCTGTGCAGACCAAAGCGAGACGGAAATCATGGCTCATGCCCCGACCCGGGGAATTGCTACAGGTCTTCGCGACGCTTTTCCGACTTACAAGTTGCGGCGTCTGTCTCAGCATGATCATGTCATTTAGTCTACAGGGCTCAGTGTGGTAGATGTTCAAACCGTTGCGCACCTGCACAGGCACATATCTCTGCCCTCTGTTAGGCCTAGAGGTCACAGAGGGTTGTCTCTCCTAGATGATGCGGAATGTGATGTCATGAGCAGAGCGGCATTAATCCGATTTTTGCTAATCGCGCTGATCCTCGCCGGTATAGGAACCGCCGCCGCGCATTGGAGCACATTTACCGTCGAGGGGATCCAAGGTTGGGTCAATTTCTTCGGTGGCTGGGCGCCGGTTGTGTTCATTATCGCCTATGGCGTGACCACCCTGTTCTTCGCCCCAGCCTCTCTTTTCACCCTGGCAAGCGGCGTACTATTTGGACCGTTATGGGGCGCAGTTTACAGCTTGGCCGGCGCGAGCCTCGGTGCGGTTCTGGGTTTTCTCATCGCACGTTATATTGCCTCCGAATGGATTGCCACCCGCTCCGGCCCTCACTTGTCGCGCGTCATGAATGGTGTCGCACAGGGGGGCTGGCGCTTCGTCGCGTTCACCCGTCTTGTCCCCGTCTTTCCCTACATGCCGCAGAACTATTTCTACGGCGTCTCGCGAATTTCGTTCATAGAGTTCGCCGTCACATCCGTCATATTCATGATTCCCTCGACCTTTGCCTATACATGGCTCGGTCATGTTGGAATGGAGACCCTGTCAGGGCAAAACAACTGGATAGAGATCAGTCTTTATAGCCTCGCCGCCTGTGTGCTGATCTTTTTTCTACCGCGCGTTATTCGAAACTTTCGGCGATAGCTCGTGGCAGGCCCAGAGCGCCATGGTGAAGGTAAGGAGCGCGCCCGCCTGGTGCAACGCGCCGACCCAAATCGGAACGAATAGTAACAGCGTAGCAATGCCAAGGCCGAGTTGAACCAGAACCATCGCCGCCCAGCCTGTGAAGGCACGTCGCGCCCCGCAGGAGAGTGACTCACGCAGACTCAGGCACCACACCATCAAGCTAGCAATCACGCTCAACAGAGCAAACAGGCGGTGATCAAGCTGCACCAGCGGCAGATTCTCGAAAAAATTCCGCCACCATGGTTCAAGGCGAAAAATGTCCGCTGGCACGAAGCGACCATCCATCAACGGGAAGCTGTTATAGGCTAGACCAGCGTCGTTGCCGGCCACCAAGCCCCCAGACAGGATGGTGAGAAAAATCGTCCCGGTAACGATTGGCGCAGCAATACGCAGGCCCTGGCGGGATTTAGGAGCAGCGACTCCGCGCGTGTGCCACAGCGACATGGCCACCCACAGGATATAGGCATAGATCACTACTGCGAGGCCAAGGTGGGCAGTGAGCCGGTAGGCACTGACATCCGGCCGTTCGACAAGGCCACTCTGCACCATGTACCAGCCCAGGAGTCCCTGCAACCCGCCAAGGACAAACATCACAACGAGCCTAGATGCTAGATACCAAGTAAGACGACGGCGAATGAGGAAATAGAGAAACGGCAATGCAAAGGCGATACCAATTGCACGACCCAATACCCGGTGGCTGTATTCAAACAAAAAGATCCGCTTGAATTCGCTCAGCGTCATACCGAGGTTGATTTTTTGATACTCTGGAAACTGCTTATATTTTTCGAAAACCTCCTGCCAGTCGGTTTCACTCATCGGCGGGAGGGTGCCCATCAAGGGACGCCACTCGACCATGGAAAGCCCAGAGTGAGTAAGCCGCGTGATCCCGCCAAGCAGCACCATGGCAAAGATCAGTCCGCACATTACGAAGAGCCAAACGGCGATCGCCTGCTCTGACTTGGTTTGGGTGGTCATGGACTGGTCAATTGGAGGCCCGGCGCTTTACTATCTGCATACCGATCATAGTCATTACATCTTCATCATGCTGGTTAATGATCTTCATGCGGTACCGCAGCACACCGCGGTCGGGCTTAGAACGCGACAGCTTGACACCAAGAACTTTGCCACGCAGGCGAAGAGTATCCCCGGGGCGCACCGGCTTAAGCCAGCGTAGCTCGTCCATTCCGGGCGAGCCCATGCTAGCCCCCGGCGCAAAGACCTGCGCCTGCAGCAGCATGCGAAGGCCGACCGCCATAGTCTGGAGGCCGCTCGCGATTAAACCACCAAACGGTCCCGATTTAGCCGCCTCAACATCCATATGAAAAGACTGCGGATCATATTTTAGGGCGAATTCAAGAATTTCTGCCTCGCTCAGGGTTTTACCTTCGGTCTCAAATACAGAGCCTTCGGTGAAATCATCAAGGTAACAATGAAACATGTGCGCCTCCCGCCTAAACTGGACGACTCTACGTGTACGGTTCGTTGCCGCCAAGGCGAACGCTTGCGGCGTTACGCCGCAGATGAAAAACGCGCTGCCTCCCAAGCGAGAATGGCGCTCTTGCGCTCCGGCCCCCAATAGTAACTGTGAAAATGCCCAGATTTTCTGATCACCCGGTGGCAAGGGATTAGGTAAGAGACTGGATTGGCTGCAACGGCCCCACCCACGGCACGAGCCGCACCGGGCTTGTTCAATGCGCCCGCAAGCGCACTATAGGACACCATCGCACCAGGAGGGCCACAAAGAAGCGCTCTCCAGACCTTGAGCTGAAAATTCGCACCGCGTATATCGAGGGCAAGCCTACCAGAACCATCGACGAAAATTCGTGATACCTTCGCCGCTAACCGTGACTGATGGTGGCAGAACTGAGCGTTCGGCCAACGCCGTTGAAAGTCAGCGAGCGGCGCGCCTAACGCGCCATTCTTCGTGTATCCAAGGGCACAGACGCCATATTCTGTTTCGCCAATAAAGCAAGGGCCAAATGGGCTCGGATAGATACCATAAAATATCTCTATGTCGTCGCCACCTCCTTTGAGGTCTCCAGGCGTCATCTCTTTATAATTGGCGAACAGTTCGTGCAGGTGCCCCACCCTCGAGGGGCTTATATTTAGCGTAGCGTCGAATGGAGAAGCGGATTTTTCTAAGCATTTCCTCGCATGATCACGAGTAAGAAATTGCACAAGGCGCCCTGGTGAAATTCCAGCCCATCGCTTAAACATGCTCTGCAAATTCGCAGAGCTGAGACCAACAGCTGCACCAACTGCATCAAGTTTCGGCTGATCACAAGAATGGGCTTCAATATAGGAAATAGCCTGCAGGATCCGGGGGTAATCGCGCGATTGTTCAGCCAATGCGGCAGTATTGATCATTGCGTTGTCCGCTGGGCCATACATGTCTCATACTGCAGATTAGAATGGCGGTATGGCCTCACTCACGCAATTGTTGTGCCTTCAGTATTCCTCTACGGGACTCACTGTCACAGCATGGTTGAGTGTGCCATGCCCGCCGCCATATCCGGGCGCGGCGAGAATGGCATGGCGGACATATTCCCACGCACGACGCACTGCATCACGCAGTTCCATACCCTGGGCAAGTCCAGTAGCAATCGCCGAGGCTAGGGTACAGCCCGTGCCATGGGTATGCTTGCTCTCTATCCGTTCAGCTTCAAATAGCTCTGTACAGTCATTAGTCTGCAGCACGTCCGTCACTATCGCGTCATTCAGATGGCCGCCCTTGAGCAAAACGGCGGGAACACCGAAAGTGTGCATCACTTTGGCTGCACGCATCATGTCGTCGCGGGAGGTTACCGAGAC
Organism: Rhodospirillaceae bacterium; assembly: GCA_002717225.1. Lineage (GTDB taxonomy): Bacteria > Pseudomonadota > Alphaproteobacteria > UBA828 > UBA828 > PTKB01. Next base: position 42,398 of record PBDG01000025.1, read on the forward strand.
CCCGGTGAGAACCTCGGCCTCTGGCAGATTGGGTGTAATAACGGAGGCACGCAGGATGAGACGTGCCTTGAAGGCTTGCATCGCATCCTCTTCTAACAGCGAGGTTCCGGTCTTTGCTACCAGAACCGGATCGACGACCAAGGGGATATCCCGTGCCCGTTCGTCCAACACATCGGCTACCGCTTCGATGATGTCTGCGCTATAGAGCATTCCCGTTTTGATGCAATCAACGCCGATATCGTCGAGCATCATATGCATTTGCTGAGACACCATAGCAGGGGATACAGGCTCGATCTTGGTGATGGTCTTGGTGTCCTGAGCAGTCAATACGGTGATCGCGGTACCGCAATAACCACCAAGTGCAGTAACTGTTTTCACATCGGCCTGAATACCGGCGCCCCCACCGGAATCAGAGCCGGCGACAATCAAAACGCGCCCCTTCATGCTTCCATCGCGCCGGTTTTTAACCGCAAGTTCATTTCGGTTGCTACTCCAGCACATCATGCATGGCCCTGACAATGTCGCTCACAACCTCATCAATCAAAACCTGATCGTCGCCTTCTGCCATTACACGAACAACAGGCTCAGTGCCCGAGGGACGGATTAGCACCCGGCCATCTGGACCAAGGCGCGATTCACCGTCAGCAATAGCACTTTTCACTCCAGGATATTCCAGCGGATTGTCATGGGCATAGCTCACATTTCGCAAGGTCTGCGGGATGGGCGAAAACACTCGAGCGGCTTCGCTCGCACGCCGACCCGAATCGGCAAGTACGGCGAGTGTCTGGAGAGCAGCCATCAAGCCATCTCCAGTAGTATTGTAATCGCTTAGAATGATATGGCCGGATTGCTCACCACCGAGATTATAGCCAAATTTTCGCATATGCTCGACGACATACCGATCACCGACCTTGGTACGTTCCAAGGTCAGACCTATACTTTTTAGATACCGCTCAAGGCCAAGATTGGACATTACCGTTGCGACGACACCACCACCGCGCAGTCGATCAGTGCGCGCCCAATACTCAGCAACCAGCGCCATAATCTGATCGCCATCGAGGAGTTCCCCGACTTCATCGCACATTATCACCCGGTCGGCATCACCGTCGAGCGCGATACCGAGATCGGCCCCATGGGTAACCACGGCGGCCTGCATCACGCCGCAATCCGTCGAGCCACATCCCTTATTGATATTCAGGCCATCCGGTTCGACACCGACTGTCACCACATCAGCGCCCAATTCCCAAAGCACGGCGGGGGCGACCCTATACGCCGCACCATTAGCGCAATCAATGACAATCTTCAGCCCGTCGAGGCGGAGCTTCCGGGGAAAACTGTTTTTAACAAATTCAATATAGCGACCCTCTGCATCGTCGAGACGTTTGGCCCGTCCGAGACGAGCAGGTCCTGCGCGGTGACCATCGCCGTCGTCCTCCATGCGCGCTTCAATCTCAGCTTCAACCTCGTCGGATAACTTGAATCCGTCTGGGCCGAATAATTTAATGCCATTGTCCTGATAAGGATTGTGCGAGGCGGAGATCATAACGCCCAAATCGGCGCGCAGTGATCGGGTGAGCATGGCAACCGCGGGTGTTGGCATCGGGCCCACCAAAATCACATCCATACCGACAGAAATGAACCCAGCAGTTAGTGCCGGCTCCAGCATATAACCCGATAGCCGCGTGTCCTTGGCAATGATCACCTGGTGGCGGTGATCACCACGTAAAAAATGGGCGCCTGCTGCTTCACCCACTTTAAGGGCAATTTCCGCCGTCATTGGCGGCTTGTTAGCTGTACCGCGTACACCATCGGTGCCAAAAAACTTTTTGCTCGCCATCACCTGTCACTCGCCTTGACGGTCTAAACAAGGAAACGCCAATCGAATTACGTTTAATATCATATCATGCCAAATTCGAGCCCATAGTTTCCTGGACGACAGCCTGCCATACTTTGATTGCCTGCACTGTTTCTGCGACATCGTGAACGCGCACTATATGCGCGCCGTGCGTGATAGCATGTAACGCACTAGCAACAGAGCCGGGCATGCGTGCCTCGGGCATTTCGCCAGAGCTGAGACACGCAATAAATTGTTTGCGGGACACCCCGACTAACAACGGGCAGCCCAAACCTCGAAATAGGCCAAGGTCGCCAAGAATTTTCAAATTATGTGCCATCGTCTTGCCGAAGCCGATGCCAGGATCAACGATCAGTTTCTCACGATCAATGCCAACCGCCTCGCAGGACGCAATACGCGCCTCAAGAAAATTAAAGATTTCCGGCGCAACATGCTTATAAGATGGTGCCCGCTGCATAGTTTGGGGTGTGCCCTGCATATGCATGAGTACCACAGGGACTCCAGCCGAGGCGACGACATCAAGGCTCTCTGGGTCTCCGGCAAGCGCGGAGATATCATTAACCATACCAGCACCCGCTGAGATGGCAGCTCGCATCACTGCCGCTCGCCGCGTATCGACCGAAACGATCATGCCGGCACTTGCCAAGGTTTTGACCACCGGGAGGATGCGCGCTTTCTCCTCCGCCTCACTAGGCGCACTAGAACCTGGACGAGAAGAGGCGCCGCCAACATCGATGATATCTGCACCTGCCGCTTGAAGAGCAAAGGCGGCTTCGATGGCTGATTCAGGATCGAGATGCTTGCCGCCATCGGAGAAGCTGTCTGGCGTGACGTTTAGGATGCCCATGACGCGCGGTTGATCTAGCGCAAAGCCGCATAAGGAGTTGGGCGAATCGTCGATTCGTGCCAAGAGTTCGGATATGCGTTTGCCCAACGGCCCGGCAGCTTGGTTAATCAAATCGTCGCGAGTCACTATCGAACGTGTCTCGTTCCCGCCGAAAAGTGAAATTAACTCGAATTTTTGGACGCCCTCCGCCATCGAGTTGAGCGGGCGAAGATAAACTTCCATGCCTTTATCGGTTTCTATCGCCAGCACGTCGTGCAAGGGTCGCTGTCATAGGTTTTCTGAAAACTACGCCGATAGGTAGCTATTTGACGAGAGTCGCCAAATCAGGAACCTGGTTGTGGTTTAGGCTCTAGATCACCCGTCCCCGCCGCATCGCCCGAATTGGGAACTGTACCGCGATGACCGCGTCGAGGCGGCGGTTCGTCGTTGTCTGGGCGTGAGAAAGTCTCTCCACGCAGGATTGATCCAATTTCGTCGCCATTGAGCGCTTCATATTCTAACAGCGCCTCCGCTAAACGATGAAGCTGATCCTCTTTAGAGATGAGAATATCCTGAGCCCGCTTATAGCCTTCATCCACGATACGCCTGACCTCAGCATCGATGGCGTTAGCGGTATTCTCGGAAACGTTTTTTGTCTGGGTCACTGAGTGGCCGAGAAACACCTCCTGCTCGTTTTCGTTGTAGCTAAGCGGACCCAAGTCGTCAGACATACCAAACTGGGTCACCATGCTTCGCGCGATCTGTGTCGCCATCTTTATGTCGGACGACGCTCCCGAAGTTACTTTGTCATAGCCAAAGATCATTTCTTCGGCAATTCGCCCACCCATAGCAACGGAAATGTCGGTTTCCAGCTTTTCGCGGCTGAGCGAAATGCGGTCGCCTTCTGGCAAACGTACGACCATGCCAAGCGCACGGCCGCGTGGGATGATGGTGGCCTTGTGGATAGGGTCAGAGGCGGGAAGATTCATAGCAACAATGGCATGACCGCCTTCATGATAAGCGGTGAGGCGCTTTTCTTCGTCAGTCATCACCATGGAACGTCGCTCGGCGCCCATCATGACCTTATCCTTAGCATCCTCGAACTCCGACATGGTCACGACGCGCTTGGAACGCCGGGCGGCAAGAAGCGCAGCCTCATTGACCAGATTGGCAAGATCAGCGCCAGAAAAGCCGGGTGTGCCGCGGGCAATAATGCGCGGATTAACGTCGGGTGCGAGTGGTACTTTGCGCATATGCACTTTAAGAATTTTTTCACGGCCCAGCACATCCGGATTGGGCACAACGACCTGGCGGTCAAAACGACCCGGGCGGAGAAGCGCTGGATCAAGCACGTCAGGCCGGTTAGTCGCAGCAATAAGGATCACACCCTCATTGGCCTCGAAACCGTCCATCTCGACAAGCAACTGATTAAGAGTCTGTTCACGCTCGTCATTACCGCCGCCGAGACCGGCACCGCGATGGCGACCAACAGCATCTATCTCGTCAATGAAAATCAGGCAGGGCGCGTTTTTCTTTCCCTGCTCAAACATGTCACGTACACGACTGGCGCCAACACCAACGAACATCTCGACGAAATCAGAGCCTGAAATGGTAAAGAACGGGACGTTGGCCTCGCCAGCGATAGCACGCGCCAAGAGGGTCTTTCCGGTGCCGGGCGGACCGACGAGTAGCACACCCTTAGGGATCTTGCCGCCGAGTTTTTGGAATTTTTGGGGATCACGCAGATATTCGACAATTTCCTCAAGTTCTGTTTTAGCCTCGTCAATGCCGGCGACATCGTCAAACGTTACCCGCCCTTGGCGTTCTGTCAGAAGACGCGCACGGGATTTTCCAAAGCCCATCGCCTTGCCCCCACCAGACTGCATCTGACGCATGAAGAAAATCCACACGCCGACCAACAACAGCATGGGGAACCATGACAGCAAAATGCTGAGAATAGGAACACCGCTTTCGACAGGGGCGGCCGTGATCTGCACATTATGGTCACGTAAGGTCGCTACCAGACTAGGATCGTCTGGGGTAAAGGTATTGAATTCCCGGCCGTCAATATAATGACCAGCCAATGTTTGGCCCTGGATGGTGACATCCGAGACCTTGCCAGCCTCAACATCTGCCATAAACTCAGAAAACGCCAACTCATGACTGGAGCTTTGCGACGAGCCCCCTTGAAACAATTGGAAGAGTGCTACCAGCAGCAGGCCAATGATAATCCAAAGTGCAATATTTTTGCCAAAGTTACCCAATCGAACGTCCTCGTTGCCAGCGACGCAGCCAGTGCGTCGAGAGTACTACAGTTTGCCTACCAATATCGAACAACATACAGGATTTTCACCTATTGCCTATAAACCAGCTCGAACGATCGGTCCAAAGACCCCACCAGAGCGGTTTCCCGTCCCTATGTATTGGGCTTCACACCCTTTTCCCCCGGGTTCTCTTACATACTTTAAATGGGGTACTGCAAGCAAACCGTCAAGGTCCCGAAAAGCTGGCAAAGCTGGGCGTGCCGGGGAAGGAATAGACTCCAGGACCTGGCCGCGATCGGCCATTACCCGGCGGAAGAATGCGATTCCTTCCAATCCAAGCTTGCCAAGAATGCATTCGCCATGAGTTTTGGCACGCCGTGCCAGACGAATCTGGAAACGATTATCCCATAAGCCCCTGTCTCCCGGATTGATTTTTAGGTCGGGCTCCACCAAGCCTGGTTCGCGGCAAATCAGTACCTTACCTTGCTGCGGCATGATGCGGCAGCCGCCAAGAGTGGCGGCACGCGCCGGATAGCTGATGCGTAATTCTGCAGAGAGGCGCTCAGTTCGCTCCAACCGGGGTCCGAAGGTATGTCCACCAACCACCGTCAACAGGCGAATAAGCGCGCGCAGGGAAACCGATTCTGGAGCGGTGCGCCAGGTCGCCCAATCGAGAGTGGCGAAGCCTGCCGGATGGAGAATAGCGACCTTGCTGAGTAAAACGCATGCTGACCAATCGAGCGCTGCACGGTCGCTCCCAGCGCGGCGCGCGACGCGCGCCAGACGTTCCACGCTGATCCCTTCGTTGCCAAATGCGTCAATCGACGCCGCGAGACGGGTACGGGCATAACCTCGGTCGTGGTTGGAGGGGTCGTCGATCCAGGCTTGAGAGCGTCTGCCTAGAGTGGCTTTCAAGCGATCTTCCGGAACGGAGAGCAACGGACGAATTAAACGAATTCCTAGGCCATCTGGTGTGCGCACATCCTGCACAAGCGGCATCGCAGCCAATCCATCGCAGCCACTGCCTGCGGAAAGCCGGAGAATTACGGTAGCTGCCTGGTCCTCAATTTGGTGACCGGTCAACAGATGCAACACGTGATGTCGCGCGCACCAATCCGTGAGACGGCTCATGCGTGCTGCACGCGCTGCCGCCTGTATGCCGCTCGTCGGCTTATTACCACACCACGGCAGGATGCGGTGGGAAATATTACGCGCTTTCAGCCAACGCCCCACTTGACGCGCCTCTGCAGCAGACTCCGGGCGCAAGCCATGCTCTACGGTCAGCGCCACAACTCGACCCTTGCGCCGGCGAACCCACCCATTAGCCAAGAGACAAAGTGCGAGACTGTCCGCGCCGCCAGAAACGGCGATAGCAAGGTGTGGAGCCGGTTCGAACGGGCCCGCCGGTGCCATCAGCTTGGAAAAGTCGTCAATGGTCAAAGGTAACGTGTCGCCCGGTACGTTCTCAGGCGACACGATGCGAGGAGATATCATGAACGTAATGTCAGTGCGTGGGAACGCCCGTTGGCTGCGGATTTATTGGGGACAACTTGCCTGGGCGCGACCCCGGTCGGATGCCTGACGCACATTAATTGGCATATCAGGAAATTTGCGTTCCAGTTCCTGGAATGCCTGACAAGCTTCCTCAGCGCGTTTCAAATTAGCAAGCGACATGCCAAGTTTTACCATGTTGTCCGGCGCCTTTTTACCATCGTGATAGGTCTGCAAGTTGCTAGCATATATCCTCGCAGCATCACTGAACATTTTGCGGGCATAGAAAGTTTCGCCCCGCCAGTAGGAAGCATTTTCGACCAGCGGGTGTCCAGCATGCACTTGGATAAATGCGCTCAACACATTTGCGGCCTCGTCATATTGAGCCTTAAGTAGGAGACTGAAGGCATATTCATATCGGTCCTCCGCTGAGCCGTCGGGCAAGACCGTTAACCACGCCTTTTGCTGAGGTTCAGTTGCCGCCGGCTCAATGCTATCATCCTTAAGCGGGATGGTGCCAAGAATGCGTGGTGCGCCCGACGGCTGATAATCTTCATTGGGGTCAAGCGCCGAAGTCGTACCGCCTGAACCCGAAGCACCCATAGCAGAGGCTGGCTCGTCCATGCTTGCCACTGGTGCCGGCACAGACTCTAGAGTGGTCAGGCGAAAGTCTACATCCGCTACTAGCTGCTCGATGCGTTCTTCCAATCGCTGAAGCAAGTTTGTCAGCTCATCGAATTGGCCGTCAATGCGGCGCATCTTCTCTTGGTCTATCTTATCAATTCGAGATTCGACCACCGCCAAGCGGTTACTCAAAATATCGCTAACATCGTCCACCGAGACTTTTGGCGGTAGAATTTTAACGGTCGCTGATGCGCCATCAGCAGCCTGATTGGTGAAAATATATTTTTCCACATCCTTAAGCTGGTTCTTCAAGGTTACGATATTGCCCTGCAACAACTCTATCTGCCGGCGCAGCCGCTCCGCTTCAGTCTGTGCCTCGACGGCAGGCGAAAAGGCAAGCACCGCCGCCAACAAGCAAAGAGAAAGAACCGCCCCGACCGGATCTATCAACTTCATCGCCTTGCTCCGGCTGTCTCTATCAGAACACCGGCTAGTTGACCACTGATACCGCGCGCCGGTTGAGTTTCCAGGATTCTTTGTTATGTCCGAGAGCATAGGGGCGCTCCTTTCCGTAACTGGTAGTCTTGATACGCGAAGGGTCGATCCCGAAAGCGATCAGAGCCTCGCGCGCTGCGTGGGAGCGTCGCTCGCCAAGCGCAAGGTTATATTCGCGCGTTCCCCGTTCGTCACAGTGCCCCTCAATCATGATGCTGTGTTCAGGGAACAAGCGTAGCCACTCTGCTTGGCGTTCCAGGGTACGGCGGCCTTCGGGTGTGAGGACCGCGCTGTCATAGTCAAACAAAACCCGATCTCCAACATTCTGGACGAGGTCCTCTTGGGTGCCAGGAATGGGTGCGGACAGGTCGACCGACGCAACATCCAGTTCTTCCACCGGCGCGGCGTCTACTGAGTCTACTGCGCTGTCAGAATCAATGATTTGTTCGGCGGTCTGAACCGCGTCTCCTTCTCCGATCGTTACCGTGCTGTCCTCGGATGCGCTCTCACAAGCCCCCGCGACAAACAATACGGCACCCACCAACAACATCGATCTTACTGCAAATAATTTCTTCCACATTAGGTCGCTCCCTCAACTGAGATTTAGGTTCGCAAGGCTCGGACGAAGTGCAACCAAAAATGAACCGTCGGGCCACTTTCTCCAAACCAAGAGTAATACAGGTCTAAGGCTGTTTCATTGATTAAATTTCTAATTAATTCCCTTTGTCTTTCAAGAATTCATCAAATAAGGACCGAAGTGCCAACTTCCACGCCATCACGGTGTCAAGGGCGACCAAGCAGGGTCCGACGCATCGGTGGTTGTAAAAACGATACGTTCGTTGTGGCCCGTAATATCGATGCTCACCAACTCCGAGCTATCCGGATTGTGGCTCGGTTTGCGAAAGAACATCAACACCCGGCCATTGGGGGCCCAAGTCGGACCTTCTACAAGATAGTCCTGCGACAAAATTCGCTCCCCACTGCCATCCGGTTTTATTACGCCAATATAGAACCGGCCTCTGTGGCTTTTCGTGAATGCAATCAAATCTCCCCGAGGTGACCAGACCGGCGTCATATAACGTCCCTTGCCGAAGGTGATCCGCCGTGACTGAGACCCCTTGCGCTCCATGACATAAATTTGCTGCTCACCGCTGCGGTCGGATTCGAAGACTATGGCATCGCCGTTCGGCGAATAAGATGGCGCGGTTTCTGTCGCGGTAGGGTTGTTCGTCAGCCTATGTACTTTATGGCTACGCAAATCCATCTCAAAAATATCTGAATTACCTTCCGTCGCCATGGTCAGGATCACGCTGTTACCGTCAGGTGAAAAGCGCGGCGCGAAGGTCATGCCTGGGAACTTTCCGAGCACCTCTTGCTGCCCCGAATCTATCTTTAGTAGATTCACGCGCGGAATACCCTGGTTATAGGAGAGGTAAGTGATCTCCTGCGCCGTCGGCGAAAAGCGTGGCGTCAACGCCATTTGCTGACCGTCGGTCAGGTAACGCAAATTGTGGCCATCCTGGTCCATAATGGCGAGACGCTTGGTACGTTTGTCTGCCGGCCCAGTTTCAGCAATATAGACGATACGAGTATCAAAGTAGCCAACCTCGCCTGTGAGTCGCCTATATATTTCATCTGAAACCTTGTGAGCGATACGGCGCCATTGGCCAGAGACGCTGCCAAGGCGCAAACCGACCAGGTGCTCTTCCGCAAAAATGTCCCAAAGACGAAATTCGACCTCCATTCGATCTCCGGCAACTACCTGCACCCTGCCAGTCACAAGAGCCTGGGCGTTGATCTGGCGCCAGTCCGCAAAGCGCGGTCCGCTCTGCATGGATTCCGAGCCTTGGATGAAAGCGCGGTTGTCAATCGGGCGAAACAGACCAGAGCGCTCTAGATTTCTCGCGATGACTTCAGAGATCTTACGCCCGAACTCGCCTGCTTCCTCACTAGCGCCAAAAAAATTGGAGACCGCGATCGGCATTGGTTCGACCTGCCCACGGGTTATATCAACGCGCAGATCTGCCCGCGCGGGTGCAATCGGTACCGCTAAGGTCAATAAGAGAGCTATCCCCCAAACAACAATAAACGCCCCTAGCCCGCGACGATACAATCGGCTCCTCTTCTTGCCCTCGAAAAAACTCATGCGCATACCTTCCGCATTGTCATTGGCTCGCCACTTTCATTATATCTAAGCTCGTTTCTCACACAGGCGGACGAAATGTCATCGTCACATCGCGCCATTCATTATATTCATCGCCAAAGCGCCGCAACGCCTTGATGGGGCTCGCCTTCTGCACTGCACGTCGGGCACTTTCCGCCATGGTCCGTAAATTCGAGTCCGCAGCATAATCAACATCAAGAATTTCGGCGCTCTGCACTACTCCATCTCGTCCCAGACGGATACGAATATTAACTACTAAATTACCTGCATCTCGCGCACCGGCCGGCACGCTCCAATTGGCCTCCACGCGATCCTTGATCACTGCTGCGATCTGGTTCGACAGGGCTGGCGACATCGAACGCGCCGGCCGTGAACGATCTAATTCTTTTGCCTTCTGTACTGGCTCGTCTACAACACTAGCGAGCAATTTGTCGAAGGTGGGTTCCAACTCGGGCTCGGAGGGCAGCTCCGCTTCCTTCTTTTCTGCGGCCACACTCTTTAGTAGTGAATCGAAACTCGGTTTAGGTTTGACAACGGGTTTCGGCACTGGCGCCAAGGTTTTGAGCGGGGGATCGGGCGCCGCTTCGGGTTTTGGCTCCGGTTTCACCAGCGGCAGCTCTGGCAATTTTTTTTCCACCACCGGCTTTGGCTCAGGTAGAGATTCGGGTTCAGGTTCGGGCTTTGGCACCGGCTCAATCGCAACATATTCGGGCTCCGGTAGCGGCGGGGGTTCAGGCGTTTGCACTTCAATCGGCTCGGGTTCTGGCGGTAGCGGCTTTGGGGTCTTCGTCTTGGCCGGTTCCAACTCGGGCTCCGATACTTCTTCTACCAACGGTTCAAGCTCAGGCTCCTGCATCAGTTCTGGCTCCGGCTCGCGCCGCTGGATGCCGGCAACATCCTCCTCGGCAATCATGGAAACAACTATGCTTTCTTCAACGACCTCGGGATCTCCATCGAATAGGGACGGTAGGCCTAGCACTGCCGCAGAAATGATAGTGACATGCAACACACCGGAAAATATCCAACCGCGCCGGCCCATTGCTTTTATTGCTCCCCCTTATCAATTTTCGTGACAAGAGCAACCTTATTGAAGCCGGCCCGGTTTACCGTGCCCATGACTTCCATAACGCGGCCATAAGCAAGCTCCGTGTCAGCACGAACGAAGATACGCATATCCTTACGACGCTCTGAGATCGCCATCAACTTCGGCACCAACTCGCCAAGCTGCACCTCGGTTTCCTGCAAAAATATAACGTCTTCCTTGGTGATGGTGATAGCGAGCGGCTCATCATCACCGGCAATCGCCCCAGCCTCAGTTTCCGGAAGGTCGACCTGAACACCAACGGTCAAGAGGGGTGCAGTGATCATGAAAATCACCAGTAACACCAACATCACGTCGACGAATGGCGTCACGTTGATTTGGCTCATCGGGGGTCGATGACGCCGACCCCGTCGACCCGCGCTATGCAATTCTGCGGCCATTAGGTGATCCGCTCTTCAAGCTGGCGTGACATCAGCGAGCGGAACTCGGTGCCAAAAGATTCAAGACGACCACTATAGCGGTCGAGATCGCTGCTCAATTTGTTATAGGCGACTACAGAGGGTATCGCAGCAACAAGGCCAAGAGCAGTAGCGAACAACGCTTCCGCGATACCCGGTGCAACAACAGCGAGAGATGTATCTTTGCTGGCGGCGATCGACTGGAAGCTGTTCATTATTCCCCACACTGTGCCAAACAAGCCGACAAAGGGTGCCGTCGATCCAACAGTGGCAAGAAAACCAAGATATTTTTGCATCTGATCGAGTTCGCGATCGAGCGTCACATCCATAGCATGGGCAATACGCCGCTGCAGGCCTTCCAGGCGGGAAACTTCAAGCCGCTGATTGCCGCCCTCAGAAAAGCGCTGCCATTCCTGCATTGCCGAAGAAAATAGACGCGACATGGGATGCGCAGATTGATTTTGGATGCCGTCGTAAAGCTGCTGCAGCGAGCCACCGGACCAGAAATCATTTTCGAAGACTGTTGCCTGCCGGGAGATTCGGCGAAACTTTGTCACTTTCTCGAAGATGATTGCCCAACTCCAGAAGGAACAGACGATCAACAAAATAATTACCGCCTTAACAATGATGTCGGCCTGAAGAAAGAGCTCCCAGGGCGACAAACTGTGGGCTACAGCTCCGGCCCCTATTTCCATGGCGGTGACGAGTTCGTTTTCCATCGTTCAGGAACCAGCTCCGGCTTGTTGCGATCTATTGTTCAAACTTTCGAGCACGGCGCGGAGACCCGTCGGAAATCGAGCCGGTGTGCCGCTCTCACAAATACAAGCGAGGCGTAATTCCGCATTTACCAGCAACTCGCCTTCCTTCAGCACGCTTTGCTCCACTTCTAAGCTGGCGCCCTTGAGGGTAGTAACCCGGGTATGGATTTCCAACCAATCGTCAAGCCGCGCTGGCTTATGGTAATCGAGCGTACAGCGCTTGACGATAAAGATGGCTCCCTCACTTTCGCGCATTGAACTGTGATTTATGCCAACAGCGCGCATCATCTCGGTACGGGCGCGCTCAATGAATTTCAGATAATTAGCGTAATAAACGATTCCTGCCGCGTCGGTATCCTCGTAGAAGACGCGCAAGGTATAGACATAGACGCTGCCGGAGAAATGCCCAGCAATGCCAGGTTTGGCCTTCGCCGTCAGTGCAGCGTCCGCGCTACTGCTCATCGCTGCTTTCCTCCAACAGTTCGAGCAGGGGCGTATCCGGCTTCGGCGCATCGAGGCCAAGGTGGCGGAAACCGTGCGCGGTCAACGCCCTGCCGCGCGGCGTGCGCTGCACCAGCCCCTGTTGGATTAGAAACGGCTCAATCACTTCTTCAAGAGCGTCACGCTGCTCCGAGAGTGCCGCCGCGATAGTCTCAACACCGACCGGCCCGCCACCATAATTCTGCGCAATGCAAAGAAGATACCGCCGATCGAGGGAATCAAGTCCACGTTGATCGACTTCAAGACGACTAAGAGATTTGTCTGCCGCCTTCGCATCAACTTGCGTACCGCCAGCGATATCGGCAAAATCGCGCACCCGACGGAGAAGACGTACTGCGATTCGGGGCGTGCCTCGCGAGCGGCGGCCGATCTCCCGGGCACCTTCATCGGTAAGGTCAAAATGGAGTTTGCGCGCATTGCAGCTGACTATTTTTTCAAGATCCTCTGCACCATAGAAATTGAGCCGAAGCGGAATGCCGAAACGCTCGCGTAAAGGCGTCGTCACCAGCCCGGTTCGAGTTGTCGCACCAACCAAAGTGAAAGGTGGCAAGTCAATACGAACTGAGCGCGCTGCCGGGCCCTCACCAATAATGAGATCGAGCTGCCGGTCTTCAAGGGCAGGATAGAGGATTTCCTCAACTGCCGGATTGAGGCGGTGAATTTCGTCTATAAACAGCACATCACGCGAATTTAGATTGGTCAGAATCGCAGCGAGATCGCCGGCGCGAGCGATTACCGGGCCAGAGGTTGCTCGGAAGCCAACGCCGAGCTCGCGCGCGACGATTTGCGCTAGTGTCGTCTTGCCAAGCCCCGGAGGACCATAGAACAGCACATGATCTAGCGCCTCGCCTCTGCTGCGAGCGGCCGCGACAAAGATTTGCAGATTCTCACAAATGCTGGGCTGACCGATAAATTCGTCCAGGGTCTGAGGTCTGAGAGCAACCTCCGCGACATCTTCTGCACCAGACTCTGCGGAAAGAACGCGCTCCTCGCTCATGCGCTTAGCTCCTTCAGCCCAGCCTGTATCAACACCTCGATGCTAACATCATCGCCAAGTTGCCGGGCTGCGCCAGCCACCGCACCAATCGCCTCGCTCTGGCGGTAGCCAAGATTGACCAAGGCGGAGACCGCATCACTACTGGTTGACCCTTGTGGTGATTCACTAGCGGCCTTACCAACGAGTGAAACCGCCACACCATCGACGGGCGCCTTATCCTTCAATTCAGTAAGCAGTCGGTCGGCGAGCTTGGGGCCGACGCCAGACACTCGAGTCAGCGCTGCACGATCGCGTGCGGCGATCGCGAGGGACAAATCCTCCGGCGACAATAAGCCCAGAATGGCCAGCGCCATTTTTGCACCAACGCTTTGCACTTTGCGTAAGAGGCAAAACCACTCGCGCTCATGTGCATCGAGAAAGCCATAGAGGTGAAATTGATCCTCACGCACCACTGTTTCGATTGCAAGTGAAATTGACGTGCCGGGCGCAGGCAATGCCGTCAGCGTGCGCCCGGCACAAAATACGTGATAGCCAACTCCGCCTACATCGACCACCACCCAGCCATCGCCCGTCGAATCTAACGTGCCGCTTAGTTTAGCAATCATACCGTGCCACCTCAGACGGCCTCAGTGCGGAGCTGGGTCCAGCACTGGCTGGTCGCAGCATGATGAGCGTGGCAAATTGCCACCGCCAGCGCGTCAGTAGAATCCGCATCCGCGAGAAAACAGCCGGGCATCATATGACGCACCATGACACTAACCTGCGCCTTGTCTGCATGACCGGCCCCAACTACTGATTTCTTAATCTTGTTTGGCGAATATTCTGCAACCGGAAGGCCGGCTAGGGCTGGAGCCAATAGAACCACTCCTCGTGCCAAGCCCAGCTTCAGCGTCGAACGTGCATTAGAGTTTACAAAGGTCTCCTCGACTGCCGCCGCATCGGGCGACCATTTAGCCAGGACTTGAGCAAGCCCTGCATGCAATTGCCTCAGGCGCTCGGAGATATCCATAGCTGGATCCGTCTTCACAGAACCGTTGGCAAGATGGCTAAGACGATTGCCCTCTGCCTCGATCACGCCCCAGCCTGTTGCGCGCAGGCCCGGATCAAACCCGATATAACGCTTGGCCTTGTTCATGCGGAGAGCTTTTGCATTATGTCGTCGCTAACTTCAAAATTGGCTGAAACGCTCTGCACATCGTCACAATCGTCCAGTGCTTCCATAAGATTAAAGAGCGTTTCCGCTGCCTTCTCGTCGATCAGGATGTTGGTCTGCGGTTTCCATGCGAGGCCGGCGTTGTCCGGGCTGCCAAAGCGCTCCCCTAGGGCTTCGCTGACATCACCGAAATCCTCTGGCGCACTGGAAATCTCGTGTCCGTCATCGTCAGATTCACAATCGCTCGCTCCGGCCTCGAGAGCCGCCTCAAACATGACATCTGGGCTAGCCACCGGACTTGGATAATGGATCAAGCCTATGCGCTCAAACATGTAATTCACGCTGCCGCTCTCGCCAAGCGCGCCGCCATGCTTGTTAAATATGGAGCGTACTTCGGCCGCCGTACGGTTGCGGTTGTCGGTCATAGCATCGACTAAAAGAGCAACTCCTCCGGGGCCGAAACCCTCATAGCGCAGTTCGTCGTAATTTTCACTATCTTCGCCCCCCTGGGCTTTTTTTAGTACGCGTTCAATATTATCTTTAGGTACGCTTTGAGCTTTGGCGGCTGCAATCGCGCTACGCAAGCGCGCATTGTGATCTGGATCAGGCGCACCTTGGCGCGCAGCGACGATGATCTCGCGCACCAGTTTGGCGTTACGCTTGGCGCGCTTCGCGTCCTGGGCCCCTTTGCGATGTTGAATATTGGCCCATTTTGAATGTCCAGCCATGACAGCCTCTATACGGTATTTGGTGGTATGGATTCGCTAACATACCAAATCCCGTGTAATTTCACAGCCTTAGCAATATTCAAGCAATGTGGCCGAAATGGGGCGGAGGGCGCCTATTCGCAAGGAAACATGAGCGCCAGCGCTTGGATTGCGCCAAGCACCGCGGACTGTTCGAGAGCATCTGGGTTTTGCTCATAATAGAGCCAGACGCCGCGCCCAACCTTCTCCGGCTCTGTCCAGTTTGGACAGAACAGTGGTGTGTCGCCACCAGCTAAGCCAATCTCATGCATATCAGCGATACCAGCAAGATAGGATAGGCAGATATGCGGCGCGACACCACCACAAGCCTCGTGCAGTGCGACGCCGGACGTTGCCTCATACGCGCGCGGCGAGGACAAAGACGCGAATGTCAGCAGAGCAGCCAGACTGAGCGCAGCACAACTAGCAACAAAAATTTTCATTTTGACCCGGCACTAATCGACCCAGAGCTCGGCGCGGAACCGAAGGCGGGTGTAATCTGTCAGCCAGCGGCCATCAGAGAAAAGACGGTCCCGGCACAACTCTTCCGTGCGCGCCATCAGTTTCACTTCGCCACCTTTTGGCACTGCGGCGAGAAAACCTCTGCCGAACATGCGAATCCAATCTCTCAAGCCGTTGGGACAGTTATCAAGGGGTGTGGGGCGGGAAAAGTAGGTGAGATTCGTCACATCGAAGCCACCAGCTTCCAAGAGCGCAACATAGTCGGAGGTACGCGGAAAATACCACGGGAATACGACCGCCTCGCGTGGCACCGACTGTTCTTCAAGCGCATGGTAAAGCGCTTCAGTGATGGAGGAGACATTTCGGTATGCGCCCATCTCGGCGACGAAGCGACCGCCCGGCTTTAGTGCCCGCTTGACACTGGTGATCACTGGTTCGGGTTTTTTCATCCAATGCAGTGCAGCATTGGAAAACACACCATCAGCCTTCTCGGGCAGAGAAAAATCCTCACCCGAAGCGCAGATGAAATTGAGATCAGGGTGTTTTTTCCGCGCCAGCGCAATCATCTCCGGATCCGAATCGATGCCAATCACTTCAGCGCCGCGCGTCGCGATCTCAGCTGTGAGTTGGCCGATTCCGCAACCGAGATCAATAATGCGCTCGCCTGCTGCGGGAGCTAGCAAATCCACCAGCCCGGCTCCAAAATCGGCNANAAAGCCGAAGGATTGATCGTAGAGCGTTGCATCCCAACTTTGTACGCCCGCAGCGTTATTTTCTATCACGCTGTTAATGCTCCCNTTAGACGATAGTTTGACTATGGTTGAACGGCTCATCTTAGTGTTAAATATTCAACGACNGCCCCGAAATCACAATGNCATAGGATTTNGGAACAAGAACAATCANCTGCTGGAGAAGATATGGCNGCNGTCGGAAAAANTATTGAGATAGCGGAAGCNGCAGAGAAAGNNAGCCCCCCCAACCCGGAGCTTGATTTGGAAACTCGCCAACTACTGNCCAAATTTCGCCCAGTAGTCGAGGCACGCATCGACGATGTCATCGCAGAATTTTTACAATATGTCTTGGCTTGGCCAGAGATGCGCCTTCTAACGCAAAGCGCCGAGGGTATTGCGTGTCTGCGTCGCGAGCAGGGTCAACATCTGTTGAATCTCTTCTCCTGCCAGTTCGACGAGGGCTATTTTGCCCGCATCAGCCGCATGGGCCAAGCTCATGAAAAAGCCGGCCTCGAGCCGCGCTGGTATCTTGGTGCATATGGCCACATGCTGAAGATACTAGTAGAACTCGCCATTGAACATTGCGGCGATGACGTAGCACGCCTGCTGGCGACGGTAAATGCAATCAACCGGTTGGTGGAGATCGACATGGCGAGCGCCGTTGCTACAATTGGCGAAATTGTGCCACTAGCCGCTGGAAGTCCTAAGCCAATGGCAACCCCACCGGGCGTGACTGGAATTCCTCTCGCGCCACTCGCGAACATCACGCGCAAGTAACCGACAGATTCAGTCGATCGAGGTTTGCGACAACACACCGCCTAGGCGCACCGGCAAGATCTTTTTCGCCAAGCCCGTGTCATCATCCGTCTCAACATAGACTGCCGCCAAAGTACCGTCGTCGATTACCGGCTCCCAACGCTTACCCGGCATTTTGCGGATGAAACGCTCAATGACTGAATCGATATCCATGCCAATGATAGAATTATAAGCGCCACACATGCCAATATCGGTCATATAGGCGGTTCCTCCGGGAAAAATCATGTGATCAGCAGTCGGTACATGCGTGTGAGTGCCAGCGGCGAGCGAGGCGCGACCATCGACGAAACGCCCCAACGCTTGCTTCTCGCTACTCGCTTCACCGTGGATGTCAACGATTACCGCATCCACCGAAGTCCCCAATCGGTAGGGCGCAAGTGCCGCCTCCAAGGTTCGGAACGGATCATCCATTGCATCCATGAACAACCTACAAATTACCTGCACGACGAGAATTTTTCGTCTGTCAGCAAGAGTAAAGAGGGCACTGCCACGCCCCGGTGTGCCAGGCGGACAATTGATTGGCCGGATAAGTTTCGCGTCGCCTTCAATATAGGAGATGGCCTCACGTTGATCCCAGGCGTGATTCCCAAGCGTAATCGCGTCGACTCCTATCTGATAAAAGGACTGGCAGATTTCGCCAGTAATGCCAAAACCGCCAGCTGAGTTTTCGCCATTGACGAGGACAAAATCAAGCCTGAGCGACTGACGCAGGGCCGGCAGATGCTCGCTCAGCGCCTCGCGCCCGGCTCGCGCCATGACATCGCCACACATGAGAATATTCATATCCCTTCCTCTCTGGCCTGCACGGCGAATGGCATGGCGCCCTGTTCGGTAACGATCCAGTCCATCCGTTCATCCTTCTCGCTATGGGGCACACGTTCGACCATCTGCTCAGAAAAACCCATCCCGATGGCGAGTACCGGTCCTCCGGCAGCGCGCAATTCCCTCAACACCTTGTCATAGTACCCGCCGCCATAGCCTAGACGAAAGCCTTCTGCATCATAGGCCAGGAGCGGTACAAGAAGAAGGGTCGGCGTCAACACCGCCGCCGCCTCGGTCGGTTCCGGAATGCGAAACGGTCCCTCAAACATCATTGTTCCCGGGCGCCACTCGCGAAAGATGAGCGCGTGCCGCTTTCTGTGTACAAAGGGTAAAGCGCAACGATATCCAGCGCCTGACAACCGACGCAGTAGCGGCATGACGTCAAACTCCTCGCGGATAGGCCAATAACCGGAAACGATTTCACCGGGTGCGACCGGAACATTAGCAAGAAAATGATCAGCAGCTCGGATCCCAGAACCTGGACCGCTTCGCCGCTGAGCAAGGCGCCGGCGAGCAACAGCATATTCGCGGAGTGCGTTCTTCGCTCTCCTAACTTCGTTTGCTTCAGTCACAGCAAAAGTTATCATTGAGACATAAAATGGACGGCGCCGCAGCAGCCGCCACGCTGGAAGTTTCCTCTAGGCCTGCAAAGCAGGTGGGCGCCGTATACCGAAACCACGGCTCCGGCAGGGACAGCTCCCTAGAGGAACTCATTGGCCCCGGGAAACTACGGCACGTCATGCTCCGCAGCAACCGTCCACGCTGAAACTATCCCTTCTCCAAGTCGGCAGCAATATTTTCGATGCGCATCGCGAGTGATTCCACTACCGGGGCAACCTTTGCCTCGATCCTTTCTCGGGTTTCATCGCGCATGGCGTCTTCGGAGTTTTTGGCCTCAACCTGGAGCCGTTCCATCTCGTCATAGGCTTCTTGCAACTCGTCGGCAATAAAAAGGCTAGTCATTACCAAAAGTCGGCCCTCGGCCACCTGGCCAACCGTTTCTGCAATTTCGCTCGCCCGTTGGTCTATATAAGCGGCAAGACGAGAGACACGCTCCTCCTGGCCGTCGTCGCAGACAATGGGGTAATTACGGCCATGAATAGGAACGTTTAACTGCGCCATATTTCCTCGCGATTATTGTTTGAGCAAATTTTTCAGCTCGTCTATCGCACCGTCAAGCCTGCCGGCAACGGCCTCGCTGACCACCTGCATAGCAGCGTAATTTTCCTGGGCATCGCGCAAAGCACTGCTGGATTTACGATGTTCGGAGCGCAAGGTTTCGAGATCTCTGTGAAGTTCATCGCGCTCTTTCTGAACCGTGCGAAGCGACTCGGCAAGGCCGCTTGCCTTCCCGTCACCCCCTTTTATCGCACCCTTCTCAAGTGCCCGGGTCAACTGTTCGACGGCTTTCCCCAGACGCCCTACGGATTCATCAAGATTCGGCATAATTTATTATTTTCAGCGTGTTGGCCCAAAATCCGAAACTGACTTCTCATCCCCAGACACTTAGACTAGGCAGTCAAAACAGTCAACTATCTAGGGGCGGAGACGCAGGCGGTTGACGCTCCCGCTGCGCCTCGTCATGGTGCCTAATAATGGGTGCAGCGGCATCTGCCGCGCTATCAAACTTTTGACTGCAGGTCCAAGAAACATGACGGGTTCGATCACGCCTTCCGATCAGTACGCTCTCCATCACCGTGATATGGCGAATGCCATACGCGCGCTCTCTATAGATGCCGTGGAGGCGGCCAAATCGGGTCACCCCGGCATGCCGCTCGGCGCAGCGGACATAGCCACCGTTCTCTACGCACGCTTTCTTAAGCATGACCCGGCGCATCCCGATTGGCCGGACCGCGACCGATTTGTACTATCTGCCGGGCATGGCTCTATGCTGCTCTATTCCCTACTTTATCTATGCGGCTATCCCGATATCGACATGGATCAAATCCGCAATTTCCGACAACTCGGCAGCCGTACGGCAGGGCATCCTGAATTCGGCGCCGCCGCTGGAATCGAGACCACGACTGGACCGCTTGGTCAGGGCCTTGCTACCGCAGTCGGCATGGCGATAGCAGAACGTTTGTTGGCAGATCGTTTCGGCAACGAATTGGTCGATCACCGCACCTATGTGCTGGCGGGGGACGGTGATCTGATGGAAGGCATCAGCCATGAAGCGATGTCGCTCGCTGGTCATCTACATCTCGGAAAGCTGACAGTGCTTTACGACAGCAACGAAATTTCCATAGACGGTGCGACGAGTCTCGCCATGTCCGATGACGCTAGACACCGTGCAGCGGCACTCGGCTGGGATACCTTCGATGCTGACGGCCACGACCCCGCTGCTTTATCCAAAACGATAAAGACAGCCAACGATACCAAAAAGCCCGCACTAATCGTCTGCCACACCAAGATCGGCTTTGGCGCGCCGACCAAACAGGGTTTGGAATCGAGCCATGGAGCTCCCCTCGGCGAAGCGGAGATCGCCGGTACACGGAAGAATCTAGGCTGGCCCCATGCACCTTTCACGGTGCCGGCAGATATTCTTGCATACTGGCGCGAGACCGGTGCAGCAGGCTCCGAACAATATGCCGCGTGGCAAGAAAGACTGGATGCTGCGGCTGCTAGGACTCAGACAGAATTCAGGCGAATAACGTACGGCGACCTGCCAGTGGGCTGGATGAAAGCCATTAATGATTTCAAGCGTAAGCTTGCAGCCGAGCAACCCAAAATTGCGAGCCGCGTAGCGGGCCAGAAGACCCTCGAAGTGCTGACCGGAATAATGCCCGAACTGATCGGCGGCTCGGCCGATCTTAGCGGCTCTAACGGTACTCGAGCAGCCGGTATGCAGGCGGTGAGTCCGGAGAATTTCAGCGGAAACTATATACATTACGGCGTGCGCGAGCACGGTATGGCCGCAGCGATGAACGGCATGGCGCTGCATGGGGGCTGCATCCCCTATGGTGGTACCTTCCTGATCTTCTCGGATTATTGCCGCCCGGCAATTCGCCTCTCCGCGTTAATGGAACAAAGAGTGATCTACGTCATGACCCATGATTCGATCGGGCTCGGCGAGGACGGTCCAACCCACCAGCCAGTGGAGCATGTAGCTAGCCTACGCGCGATGCCGAATTTGAAGCTATTTCGCCCAGCAGACTCGGTGGAGACAGCGGAATGTTGGCAGGCAGCGCTAGAGAACCGCACGGGCCCCTCGGTCCTCGCCTTGAGCCGCCAGGGACTGCCTGCGCAGCGTGTTGAGCACTGTGACGAAAATCTCTCAGCGCGGGGCGGTTATGTCTTGTTTGAGGCTACAGGTAGCGCGCCAAAAATTATCCTTCTCGCCACCGGCTCAGAGGTTAGCCTGGCGGTGGAGGCGCGGAAAAAATTGCAAAGCGAGGGTTATCCGACCCGTGTCGTCTCGCTGCCCTGCTGGGAGTTGTTCGACGCCGAGGACCAAAACTATCGCGACGAAGTGCTCATCCCGGGCACACTCCGAATTGCTATAGAAGCGGCAGTACCCTTCGGTTGGGAGCGTTATCTTGACGCGAACGGCATCGTAATCGGTATGCAAAATTTTGGCGCTTCGGCACCGGCTAGCGATCTATACGCCCATTTTGGCATCACCGCCGATGCAGTGGTGGCAGCTGCCCGGGAGGCGCTCGCGGACTGATCTCTAATTTTTAGTCAGTGGCACCTTCTCCACCTTGCCAAAGGCGAATGTCCAGGACACAGAATTTTTGCTAAGCTCGGAGTGCGACAGTCTAAAACTTCTCCTAGTAGTATAATGCCAGTGTCTAAACCGTACTTGCTCGACGAGGACAAGCCAGCCACCCGTGAGTGGCTGAAATCGGTAATGAAACCAGCACGTTCCGGCTTGCGCGAAGCAATCCTGGTTTCTCTCTTCATAAATTTATTGGCGCTCGCGGTGCCGATCTTTGTACTTCAGGTGTACACCCGCGTTGTGTTCAGCCATGGCGTTAGTACGCTTTATGCGCTCTTAATTGGCGTTGTAGTGGCATTAGTCTTCGATTTCGTTATACGCCAAGCACGGAGCCGCATGCTGCAACGGGTAGCACTAAGGATCGATGTCGCGCTCGGACGAGCTGTTTATGACAAAATTGCCGCCCTACCACTCCGAACCCTGGAGGGCCGCCCGTCAGGCTTCTGGCAAACCCTATTTCGAGACGCTGAAGTGATACGCAATACTTTCTCTGGGTCGACCGCCGTGCTGCTAACCGACCTGCCCTTCGCGATTCTCTTTGTTGGCGTAATTTATATCATCGCCCCACCTGTTGTATGGGTACTGCTTATTGCTCTGCCGTTGTTTATACTCGTCTCGATCATCTCTGGACACATGATGCAACGCGCAACTAAAAACGAGCGCCAAGCCAGCATCGGAAGAGACGCGTTCATCACGGAAATGCTGCAAGGCCGGGCAACTATCAAAGCACTTGCGCTCGAAAGAGCTATAAGGCCCAACTGGGAAGAAAAACACGCCGACGGCATTGAGCACGCCTTAACCCGGGGCGGTCGAACCGACACCTTCAGCAATCTCGGCATGATGATGACCATGCTGACTACCATTGGCTTGGTCACCACAGGTGCACTGGCGATCATTGATTTGCGCCTCACCATCGGTGCGCTGATTGCCGCTACCATGCTTGGTAACCGGGTCATCGGGCCGTTCAATCAACTCGTAGGCAATTGGCGCAATTACGCAAATTGCCGCCAAGCGCTCAAACGCCTAGACCAGGTTTTCGCACTCGAAGAGGACCGCACCGAACGGGGTATTCGCCTTGACCGCCCCAAGGGCCGCCTGACCCTTGAAAACGTCAGCTTTGGATATGAGGCAAATCTCCCACCAATTATCGACAGCCTCACCATGGAAATCAAACCACCCAGTATGCTCGGCGTGGTTGGGCGAAACGGTTGTGGAAAGACGACCCTCCTCAAGATCATGCAGGGTCTTTATGCGCCGACTGGTGGTCGAGTGCTACTGGATGGCGGCGACACGGCACAATTTTCGCGAAGTGACCTCGCTTCCTGGGTTGGTTATGTGCCGCAGGAATGTTTCCTTTTCGCCGGCACGATCCGCGAGAATATTGCCATCACTAATCCGGACGCCGATGACAACGATGTAGTTAAGGCAGCGAAGCTCGCAGGCGTTCACGACTATGTCATTGATTTGCCGGACGGCTATGCCACCGAGATCGGCGAGGCCGGGTCGCGCCTTTCCGGTGGGCAACGCCAGCGCATCGCCATCGCCCGAGCGCTGCTGCCGGATCCGCCGATCCTGCTGCTCGACGAAGTATCCAGCAATCTCGATATGCAGGCGGAAATTTCATTGCGCGACACGCTGAGCCGCCTAGCGCGCGACCACACTATCGTCGTCGTCACCCACACACCAGACCTCCTGCGCGCCTGCAACAACATTATGGCGCTCGACAAAGGTAGAATTGCCATGGGCGGTCCAACGCAAGAAATCTTACCGCGCCTCTTTGGTGACACGAACCGCGCGGCGGAGGTGCTGGAAGAAACAACAAAAAATGAAGGACCGCTTGTAGTCGCGGCCGAAAAATCGCCATGAAGATGTTGCCATGAACCGGCTAGATCAGCTTGAATTTCGCGCTCGCGCACGGAGTTGGCGGCGCAGTGCGCTTATGATTGCGCTAACAATCGCCGTGTTAGTAGCCTGGTCAAATTATGCGGAACTTGAGGAAGTTGCCGTTGCTACTGGTGAGGTAGTGCCGCAAGGACAGGTCAAGGTGATCCAACATTTAGAAGGCGGTATCATCAGCCAAATCTTTGTCGCCGAGGGCGATTCGGTCAGCGCTGGAGATTTACTATTGCAACTTGACCGTGGCATCTCTGGGTCCAACCGCGACGAAATTCAAATTGAGTTTGACGGCCTGATACTTGCGCGCTCCCGTTTGGTCGCCGAATCCCAGAGCACGATACTTGTCTTTCCCGATGAGCAAGCAGGACGTCGCCCAGAATTGATACAAGCCGAGAGACAAACCTATGAAGGCCACAAACTCGAACTTCAGAGCAAGATTGCAGTTTTGCAGGAGCAAAAGCGTCAACGCGAACTTGATGTTCGACAATTTCGCGCTCAGCTCAATTCCATCAAAAATAATCTTGCGCTCACGCTTGAACGCCTTGTTATGTCAGAAGAGCTACTTTCCGAAGGCCTCACGTCGAAAATCGACCATGTGCAGATTAAGCAGGAAGTCGAAAAACTCGAAGGTGAGATGGAAGAACTCAAATCCGCCATCCCGCGCGCTCAAGCAAGCATCTCAGAAGCCGCAGAGCGGATAAAGGAGGAGCAACTGACCTTTACTCGGGTTGCCCTTGAGAATTTAAGCGACGTTGAGCGCCGTATCGCCGCAGCCCGGGAAAAATTGAGCCGCGCCACGGACCAAGTCGTACGAACGGAAATTTCTAGCCCAATCGACGGTGTGGTTCAAAGCATGCGGCATCATACTATCGGTGGCGTCGCGCGTCCTGGCGAGTCATTAATGGAAATTGTTCCCACGCAAGAGCGCTTGGTAGTCGAAGCAAAACTCAGCCCGCTGGATATCGGTTACGTCCGCGTCGGTCAAAATTCGATGGTCAAAGTTACGACCTATGATTTTTCCCGGTATGGCGGCTTAGATGGGCGGGTGGTGTCGATTTCGCCAGACTCTCATGTCGATCCATCAACCGGTGAAAGCTATTTTAGGGTCATCGCTGAGACTGACAAGAATTATCTCGGCGAAGAACCGGGAGATCTCCCAATAGCGCCCGGCATGGAGGCAACTCTCGACATCCGTACCGGCTCTAAGAGCGTTATGCAATATTTGCTGAAACCGGTCATCAAGGTAAAGTCGGAGGCATTCCGAGAGCGCTGAAAACATTCCACCAACGACAAACATATAGCCACGGGACCACAAAATGAGAGACGAAATCCGACAAGCGCGTATTGACCTGGCCGCTGCGTATCGGCTTGCATACATGCACGGCCTGAGTGAAGGCATTTGCAACCATTTGACCCTGACCGTCCCAGGGGATCCTGCCAAATTCCTACTGATCTCACATGGAACTCATTGGAGTGAAGTTACGGCAAGCAATCTACTACTTGTCACGCTGGATGGTGAGATATTGGAAGGCGAAGGCACCGTCGAGGACACCGCATTCTATATACACGCACCGATACACCGCAAACGGCCAGACCTACGCTGCATCATGCACACCCATCAAACTCACACGCTCGCGCTGGCCATGGTCGAAGGCGGCGTGATCGAGCCAATTAATCAGAACGCGTTAAGATATTACGGTCGGGTTGCCTATGATGAAAACTATAATGGCCTAGCCTGTGACGACGCTGAAGGCGAACGGCTTGCGGTGGCCATGCAGGACAAATCAATCCTCATGATGGGCAATCACGGTGTCCTCGTAGGCGCGTCCACGGTCGCCCGGGCTTATGATGAAATATATTATTTAGAGCGCACGGCGGCGGCACAAATTCTTGCTATGAGCACTGGACAATCGCTAAAGAGGATCCCCAAAGAAGTCTGCGAATCGACGGCACGGCAAATGATGTCAGACAATATGCACCGCTTCGCCAACGATCACTTCACCGCGCTAAAGCGTTTACTAGACAGGGATCAACCTGATTATCGTGATTGACCGGGGAGATCTAGAAGTAACAAGACACCACATCAGAGACAACGTAACTTAAGCTGCCTACACATGACTTTCGGACCCTGCCCATTTCCGACTTAGCCTAAACGCGAGCGAAGACGGGCTTACCTGCGCCTAGACCTATTTTAGGAATCCTGAGTTTGAGATCGCCCAGAACGTACACGCGCTAATCCTATAAGGTACTACCGGCCATTTTTGACACCTTTCTCACTGCGAAATGACGCGATATGCAACCGAAGATCGGGCCGTTATCGGAAATCTTGGTTGCTCTCTTTAATCATGCCGAGCGCAAGATATATCGCCAATGAAATTTTGCTGAAGCGATTGTCGCCATCAGTTACGCGACGCATCGAATCTGTATATCATTGACGTTGGTGTAACGGCAGAAAACTCAGTCCACCCAATCCCCAATGGCATGGGTCCGTTAATACAAGAGGATGAAACCGCATGACCAAGCTAGACGCGACTCCCCCCGCACCGCCCCCGCTATCTATTGAATATCTCTGCCACTTCTGTGACCCCGCACAATTTTCCTTCAACACCACGGCGGAACTTGAGGATCAAGTCGAGGTCGCTGGCCAGGATCGTGCCGTCAGCGCAATTCAGTTTGCCCTTGGCGTCAAGCAAGAGGGCTACAACGTTTTTGTTCTCGGACCACCCAGTACCGGAAAGCACGCCGTCACCCGTAAATTGCTGAATTCCCATGCCAAGCAAGAGGAAACGCCATCTGACTGGTGCTATGTCTACAATTTCAAACAGCGTCACAAACCGATTGCGCTGCAATTGCCGGCGGGTGACGGCACACGCTTACGCGATGCGATCGAGAAACTGATCAAAAACCTGAAGATCGCGATCGCGGCAATTTTTGAAAACGATGAATACCGAAACCAACGCAAAATTATAGCAGATGACGTCAAGAAGCGTCAGGAAGAAGCCTTCAAGAAAATTCAACTTGAGGCCAGCGAACTCAATGTCGCCATGATGCAAACCGAGAGTGGCATCGCCTTCGGACCCATGTGCGACGGCGAAATGATGTTGCCTGAAGAACTCAATTCGATGAGCAACAAAGACCGAGAGAAACTACAAAAAAATGTCGACGAACTGCAGAAACGCTTTCGCGACATAATGATGATGGTACCAAAATGGGCACGCGAAGCTCAGGAGAAGCTTCTGGCTCTCGACCAGGGGATCACAACCGTTGCTGCAAAAGCAATGATTGAGGATACCAGAGCACAGTTCGCTAATTTTCCTCGTGTACAGGATTATCTAGAGGCGCTGGAAAAGGATGTGATCGACAATGTCGATATTTTCCGCACGCCAGAGGAGGGTACGCCCGCGACGCCTAGCAAAGTACCAGGGCAAAACCCAGGCCAGACGCCAAACCGTGAACCAGCAAATGAGAATCTGCCGTTCCGCCGCTACCGCGTCAATCTTCTGGTTGATTGCTCCCGTCTCGAAGGCAGCCCGGTGGTCTATGCTGACAATCCAACCTACCAGGAACTGATCGGCACCATAGAGCACAGTGCCGAGTTCGGCACTTTGACGAGCGATTTTACACGAATCAAATCTGGTGCCCTGCACCGGGCGAATGGCGGCTATCTGATCCTGGATGCGCGCAAAATATTGATGGAGCCATTCGCATGGGAAGGCCTCAAACGTGCTCTCCGTTCACATGAAATCCGAATCGAGAATCCTAGCCAATCTGCTGGGGTGGTCAGCACTCAAACTCTGAGCCCGGAACCGATACCACTCAACATCAAGGTCGTGCTGATTGGTGAGCGTCACCTTTATTATCACCTCGACCAGCATGATTCAGACTTCGCTGAAATCTTCAAGGTGACTAGTGATTTCGAGGACACGATTGAACGCACTGAAGAAACCAATTTGATGTATGCCCGGTTGCTCGGCAGCCTAACAAAGCGTGATGGTATGCGTCCGCTAAGCAATGATGCGGTAGCAAAACTCTGTGATTATAGCGCACGGCTAGCCTCAGACGCCGAGCGATTATCAACCCAAATGCGCCGGGTGAATGACCTAGTTCGAGAGGCAGATTATTTCTCGGGAAAGGATGGTCGTGGAACCATCGAGGCAAAAGATGTGCTCCAGGCAATCGAGGCCGCACGAAACCGGGTTAGTCGAATTCGCGAAGCTTTGCAGGAGGAAATTATTCGCGAGACCATCCTTATTGACACCGAAGGTGAACGAGTTGGCCAGATCAACGGCCTGGCTGTAATGCAAACCGGGAGGTATGCCTTCGGCAAACCATCACGGATCACTGTGTGTCTGCGCATGGGGACGGGCAAGGTTATAGATATTGAGCGCGAAGTTGACTTAGGAGGGCCGCTTCACAGCAAAGGTGTGTTGATCCTCAGTAGCTATCTGGCATCGCGCTATGCCACCGACAGCCCTCTTTCTCTTGCCGCAAGTATCGTGTTCGAACAATCTTATGGCGGCGTTGATGGCGATAGCGCATCCTCGACAGAACTTTACGCGCTTCTCTCTGCCCTCGCTGAGGTACCGATCAAACAATCCCTTGCAGTCACCGGTGCAGTTAATCAGCATGGTGAAATCCAAGCTATCGGTGGCGCTAATGAAAAAATCGAGGGTTTCTTCGATATATGCAAAACTCGAGGGCTGACTGGAAATCAAGGCGCGCTCATTCCTCAATCCAATGTTCAAAACCTCATGTTGCGACATGATGTGATTGAGGCTGTGCGCTGCGGTCTCTTTAGCGTCTATGCGATCTCAAACATCGATGAAGGCATTGAAATTCTGACCGGAATTCCTGCGGGAACACGGGGGCAAACCGGTGTCTTTCCGGTTGATTCAATCAACGGGAAAGTGGAAGCGCGACTCGTAGAACTGGCTGAAAAACGTCGCGCCTTTGGCCGCAAGACACGTTGAATGACGACAAGAAATAGCTAATAAGCTACCGCTGCTGGATCGAGGCTACGCCAGAGATACCAAGTCGCCACTGAGCGCCAGGGCCGCCAAGGCTCTGCGAGACGCTTGATCTCTTTCACCCCCAAGGATTCACCCGCAGCATAATGCCGCTCGCAGGCACGAATTAGGCCGATGTCACATACCGGTAAAATATCCGGACGCTGCAGATGAAAAATGAGAAACATCTCCGCTGTCCAACGGCCTATTCCACGCAATATTAATAAGTCATTGATCACTCCCTCATCGTTCCTATCCTGCCACAATGATGGAGAAATGCTGCCATCCTGAAATGCCACCGCCATATCGCGAATATAGGATGCCTTGCGTCGTGTCAGACCTGCACCATGTAATTCCGCCTCGTCGTGCTCCACGACATTTTTGGGAGATATATCACCAACTGCTTCCTCCAACCGATCCCAAATACAGTCAGCCGCGCGTACTGAGATCTGTTGTGCAACTATAGCACGCACAAGCGTCACAAATGGGTCGCCCTGACTGGTCAAACCGCCTTGCCTGCAGCCCTTAATAATCTTGGCCATGACCGGATCAGCAGCGCTCAGCTCCCTTTTCGCGCGCCGCCAATATGATGGATAGCCTATTGGCCTGCTATTCCATTTCGGCATAAGTAAAATCCATGAATAGTTCGCCATAAGGCATGGTTGACAAAATAGTCGGTCACCGTGCAATCACCCTGCCTGTGAAAGCTCCCTCCCCCAATATTGGTCTTCAATATCAGGAACAACTCTCACCCTTGGCGTGTCGCGTGCTTAGAACATGCAGATCAAGAGCCAACCGCTATTCTAGTAGCCAACTGCCTCTATTCGTCGCAAATAGGGCAGAAACTCCCTTGCCTCTGGGATGCGCGGAACCGCAATATGGAAATCTTCTGACATCCCCTAGAGTATCGCGGGCCTGCCCCCTCAAAACCAAATCGCTGGTCCTACTGTTCCATTAATACGCGGTTCTTGCCTTTGAGTTTCGTTAAACCGGC
>PBDG01000026.1 GCA_002717225.1 Rhodospirillaceae bacterium
ATCATCACTCGAGTACCCGGCCAGCCACCAAGTTTCGCCACGGCACGGCCGAAATCTTCGCGCATGATAATTTCCGCGATGGCACGGTCAGCGCGCCAACCATTACAGATCTGCCGGGTAAGGGTCCCATCACCGGAGCCGAACTGCCAATTGACCTCGTCTGGCGTCACCCCGGTCTCGAACTCGCCTGCGAACAGCTTGTCGAACCGTTCGCGCAAGCGACGTATCGTCTTTTCGTCGATCAAGCGCTCAACTGTCAGGACGCCTTGCTCCGCGAACTGCCAAATGTCGGCGGCATCAAAATCTATCGAATCCGCAAATCTCATAGATCAGAGCCTATCCGTTATGCTAATGCGGCGCGACATGAGAAGATGCGCAAGTGCCTTGGCGAAAGGCACCACAGCCTAACTGATAACAACGTCGACGTACCGCACCTAGGCGTGCCATTCCGCGCACGCACATGTACCCGAACAACCGGCGAATGTCCCGATCGAATATCAAACATTGAGCAACAGCTAAGTCTCGGCCATTCTCGCAGTGGATAAACTGGAGGACACGCGATGACGGTTGCGGTGGGCTTGGGGTTCATGGATTTCCCGTTTTCTTCTGCGGATGCCTACTGGCGTTGGGTAGCCCTCTGCGAAGAAGGCGGTGTGGATTCGGTGTGGCAGACGGACCGCCTCGTCTCAGAGCAGCCTTTTCTCGAATGCATGAGTGCAATGGCAGCACTTGCAGGCGCTACCAAACAACTTAAATTCGGCATGAATGTTGTATCCGTGGGTTTACGCGATCCACTACTGCTCGCCAAGCAATGTGCCACCATCGACATGTTAAGTAATGGACGCCTTTTGCCTGGCTTCGGTATCGGCAATATCCGCGCCGCTGATTGGAAGACTACGGGGGCGAATACAGAGGGGCGGGGGAGGCGCAGCAATGAAGCACTGGAGATCATCTCACGACTGTGGGTAGAGGATTCAGTCGACTTCCATGGTGAATTCTATCGATATGAAAATGTGATGATTTCGCCCAAGCCGGTGCAAAAACATTTGCCGATGTGGCTGGGCGGCGCCAGTAAACCCGCGATCCGGCGTACCGCGCGCTTTGGCACCGGCTGGCAGGCCGGGCTGGAAACGCCAGACGAAGTGGCGCCAGTGATTGCGGCGATAAAAGAGGCGCTTATTGAGGAAGATCGTACGATCGATACAGATCATTACGGCGGAGCTTTTTCATACCGCTTTGGGTCCTGGGACGATCACCCTGTCCAAGCCACCGCTGCATTCTTCCGCGACCGGTTAGCGCGCGAACCCGAACCTCGCATTGTCACTGGCGGAACGGCGGATATATTGGACCGAATCGAAGCCTTCATCGCCGCCGGCGCATCTAAATTTATCCTCAGCCCGATCGGCAAGGGCGATGACGAAATTTTCTTCCAGACCGAGCGTCTAATCTGCGACGTGCTTCCCCGAATAGATAATTTTAATCCTTAGAACGATCCATGACACTACAAAGTAAAATTGCCTAGTTGGGAAATTGCACCACCTATTGCATTCTCTGTATAAGAAGACAATTCTCTATATAATACGTTGAAAAAAATACGAATTCTGAGTTAAGCTTGTCCCTACTCGCAAACCTTTTCGGCGATGAATAAAGTCGGTTAACTGGCTAAAAACGTAGCGGCTTAACTTGAAGAATATGGGGGAGCGCGCGTATCGCCTGGAGCACCGTGCCCGATGCGTCGCTATCGATCGATACCAATCCAATGGCATCTCCCCCAGCTTCCGCACGTCCGAGATGAAAACTCGCAATATTTACATCCGCATCGCCCAGCACCCGGCCTATGCCACCAATCAAACCGGGCTTGTCCGAGTTAGTGAAATAGAGCATGTGTGGGCTTAATTCCGCTTCGATCTTGATCCCCTTGATCTCGACGATGCGCGCCTTATCTCCAGCGATAAGCGTGCCGGCAATCGAACGCGTTTGGCGCTCCGTAACCACGGTAAGGCGAATAAAAGTCTGATAATCTTCGGCTTGTTTGCGCGTAATCTCGCGTACATCGATACCGCGCGCCTTGGCGATTACGGGCGCGTTCACGACATTTACGGCGTCGAGTTGAGGACGCAACAAACCCTGCAGCATAATCGCTGTGAGCGGCTGGCAGTTTAGCAATGCGGCGGCGCCTTCATATTCGATAGTCGCCCTTACTAGACCAGTTTCAGTTAATTGCCCGGCGAACGAGCCAAGCTGTTCGACCAGGCGTAAATAGGGTGCGAGCTTGGTCATATCTTCGGGCGCGATAGAGGGCGTGTTGACCGCATGAGCCACGCTACCGTCGAGTAAATAATCGCTGATTTGTTCAGCCACCTGGCGTGCGACATTATCCTGCGCTTCCTCTGTCGAGGCGCCAAGATGAGGCGTCGCAATTACTTGATCTAGTTCGAACAGCGGATTGTCCCGCGCCGGTTCCGTCTCGAAGACATCAAGTGCAGCGCCGGCGACATGGCCACTTTCGATAGCCGATTTAAGATCCTCCTCAACCACCAGTCCGCCACGCGCGCAATTAACAATAAAAACGCCCGGCTTGGTCTTGGCCAGAGCCTTTGTGTCCATCATGCCAAGCGTGTCAGGAGTGAGTGGCACATGAAGCGTGATGATGTCGGCGCGCGCGAGTAGGTGGTCGAACCCCATGCGCTCAACCTGCAGAGCGTTCGCCCGTTCGGGCGAAAGATAAGGGTCGTGGACGAGGACCCTCATCTTAAGGCCGATAGCGAGGGTTGCAACGATGGTGCCGATATTACCACAGCCGATGATACCGAGTTCCTTTTTGCAAAGCTCGATGCCCATGAATCGGCTCTTCTCCCACTTACCCGCGCGGGTAGAGCGGTCGGCGAGTGGAATCTGCCGTACCAGCGACGCCATCATTGCGATAGCGTGCTCAGCGGTAGTAATAGAATTACCAAAAGGCGTGTTCATCACCACCACGCCTCGCTCGGTGGCAGCTTCAAGATCAATATTATCAACACCGATACCAGCACGACCAATCACCTTGAGGTTGTTCGCTGCGGCAATGATCTCCGCTGTCGCCTTGGTTGCCGAACGGATGGCGAGGCCGTCATATTCTGCAATAACGGCTTCCAATTCTGCGGGCGTTAGGCCGGTGTTCACATCCGCCACGATGCCGCGCGCTGCAAAGACTTCTGCCGCCAGCGGGCTCATCTTATCGGCGATTAGTATCTTGGGCATATCTGAACTTTCTATTCTTAGGCCCAATTTCAAGGCGCGTAGGTCGAACAAATTTCGGACCAGGCCCAATCGAGCCAAGGCAGAAGCTTTACGAGATCGCTCGCCTCCACGGTCCCACCGCTCCAAATTCTCAAGCCTGGCGCAGCCGCGCGGTGGGTCGCAATATCATAGGCAGCACCCTCGCGGTCCAGGATAGTGGTGATTTCGTCGACTATCGCCCAACGTTCGTCATCCGCAAGCGCCTGGAACCAGTCCTCTGTTAATCTGAGACATACGGAAGAGCGCGAACGCGTTGCCGGATCTCGGGCGAGGTAATCGACCCAGGTTGTCTTGGCTACCCATTCGTCCAGTACTAAAAAGTTTGCAGTCGCACGGGCTATCATGCCGTCGCCACCACCAATTTTCTCGACCCAGCGTAGCGCATCAAGCACATCTTCGATGGCAAGCATCGAAACGGTGTTTATAGTCGCACCGCGAAATACACCTTCGATGATCTTTTGTCCTTTGGCGATGCGAAATATTTTTGGCACCGGCCAGGGTGGAGTGAAATTCTCCAGGCGCTCGGTCGCACGCGGGCCGAGGAGCAGCATACCGAAACCAGCCTCGCCACCCAATGCCTTCTGCCAGGAATAGGTCACCACATCGAGCTTCTCCCACGGCATTTCATGAGCAAGAACGCCCGAGGTGGCATCGCAAATAGTTAAGCCTTCGCGCTCGGATGAAATCCAATCGCCATTCGGCACGCGTACGCCGGAGGTGGTGCCGTTCCATACAAAAACGCAATCCCGCTTAGGATCCACCTGACTTAAATCTGGTAATTTGCCATAGGATGCGCGGATGATGCGGTAGTCGAGCGGCTTTAATTGGGTTTCGCCGTCAATTACCCATTGCTCACCAAAATTCTCCCAAGTGAGAAAGTCAACCCCGCGCTGGCCAAGCAGTGACCACATAGCCATCTCAATCGCTCCGGTATCAGAGGCCGGAACGATAGCGACGCGGAAATTCTCTGGCACGCCCAATACCTTGCGTGAGAGAGAAATCACCTCGCGTATGCGCGCTAGCGGCTTCTTGGCGCGGTGTGAACGGCCAACCAGCGCATCCTCTAACGCAGTCAGCGACCAGCCTGGGCGCTTGGAACAGGGACCGGAGGAAAAGTTTGGATTGTCAGGGCGAATATCGGGCTTGGCGGGGATCTTCATAAAACGCTCTCGGCTGCGGCGCTACGCCGCGCGGATACTAGCACCGACAGAGACATGGTCAATGCGCGCGCCGATTTTTGTGACTAGTCACCGACCCGCCAAGCCGCCTATAACAATACTTTGATGCAGGTTGAAGCTGCGGATTAATACCTCAACACGGAAAGAGGACATATGATTGACAAAGACCAGGGGCCGCTCGACAACCGCTGCCTGACTGACGCCCAATTCACTGAACTCCCCAAATTCTATCGCGGCAAGGTACGCGATGCATACCATCTGCCCGACGGTCGCCAGGTAATGATCGCAACCGATCGGCAATCGGCCTTCGATAAGGTGTTAGCTGCAGTGCCCTACAAGGGCCAAGTACTCAACCAGACAGCCCGATTTTGGTTTGAGGCGACGAAAGATATCTGCCCCAACCATGTGCTTAGTTATCCCGATCCCAATGTAGTGATCGCGCGACACCTCCAAATGATGCCGATCGAAATGATTGTGCGTGACTACATGACTGGGTCGACAGAAACCTCAATATGGACGATGTACCAACGAGGCGAACGCGTCCTCTACGGGCACAAATTCGCCGACGGTCTAGTGAAAAATCAAAAACTACCCGAGACCATCCTCACGCCAACCACAAAGGGCGAGCGCGACGCGCCAATCACCGCTGCAGAAATAGTCGCCGAGGGCCTCCTTACCCAAGAACAGTGGGACGCAGTGGCCGAGATTAGCTTCAGGCTGTTCGCCCGTGGACGTGAGATCGCCGCCAAGAACGGGCTTATTCTGGTGGACACTAAATATGAGTTCGGCTTTGACCCAGATGGTCGCATCATCGTCGCTGACGAGTTGCACACGCCAGATTCAAGTCGTTATTGGAAGCAGGCAAGCTATGCCGAGCGCCTAAGTGCCACGCAGGAGCCGGAAGGCTTGGACAAGGAATTTCTCCGCCTTTGGGTGCGCGAGCGATGCGATCCCTACAAGGACCCCATCCCCGATATTCCCGAAGAAACTCTGGAAAAATTCTCGCAGAAATATATCGCACTCTATGAGGCAGTCACCGGTCAAAGTTTTGAATATGCTGAATCTGGAGCCTTGGTGCGTGACCGAGTGCGCGCCAATCTCGCCCAGGCCCTGCCCGAATATTTCAATTAGACCAGGTAATGGCTTGTCGGAATAATTTTTTGATTCGACTAGCCATGAAAACCTGTCCAACTTAAAATCGGTAACAATCTGATTTTAAATAATTTCTCATGCAGATTGAGAGTTCTAGCCGGCAGGCAATTAATCCGCCCAATTACGTTGGATCGGGTGGAAATTTGCGTCTCAAGACCGTGTCCTTGCTAACAGCGCTGACGATTTTCAGTTCGCGGCCATTAGGGTCAACCAATTAGTTGACCAGAGCCATGTCTAACTATCTAAACCGTGAAAAATCGCAGATTACGTCCACCATGCAATACACTATTTTCTGCAAAAAACGGCTTAAACAGCCCGTTTAGCCCAAGGCATTCGCCTAAAATATAGTATGACGCGTTCCTTCAAAACTTGACGCACCGTCCGAATGACGGATGGGATTAACGACCCAATAAATCTCGGGCGATAATTTCCTTCATTATCTCCGACGTGCCACCATAAATGCGCTGCACCCTTGCATCCACGAAAGCACGGGAGATTGGAAATTCGCGCATATAGCCGTAGCCGCCGAATAATTGCAGACAACTATCCACAATTTCGCCCTGCGCTTCGGTCGATTTAAGCTTGGCCATGCTGGCTGTCGCACTATCCAGAGCGCCAACAGAAAGTGAGGCTATACAATCGTCAATAAATGAGCGTAGCGCACGAGCCTCGGTCATCATCTCAGCAACCTTGAAGCGGGTATTCTGGAAGCTAGATAGAGCCTGACCAAATGCTTGTCGCTCGCGGATGTATTCAACTGTCCAATTGAGCGCGCCCTCAATGGCGCCAAGCGAGCCTATCGCAAGCGTCAGCCGCTCACGCGGCAATTCATTCATCAGCACAGAGAAGCCACCGTGTTCGGTGCCGAGCAACGCATCACCCTCGACGCGCACATTGTCGAAGAACAGCTCCGAGGTATCAGCACAATGGAGGCCGATCTTTTCTAGATTGCGGCCACGAGTAAAGCCATCTGAATTGGCGTCAACCATCAACAGACTGATTCCCCTCGATCCAGCGACTGAGCGGTCGGTCTTAGCAACGACGATC
The DNA here is from genome assembly GCA_002717225.1 of Rhodospirillaceae bacterium. Classification (GTDB taxonomy): domain Bacteria; phylum Pseudomonadota; class Alphaproteobacteria; order UBA828; family UBA828; genus PTKB01. The sequence goes on from PBDG01000026.1 coordinate 6,657, forward strand.
ACTGTGTCGCAATTCTGGCCGTTCGATATAAACGTCTTGGCGCCGTTAATGATGTAACCATTGCCTTCGCGTTCGGCCACGGTCTGCACTCCTTGAAGATCCGATCCGGCAGCCGGCTCCGTCATGGCTATAGCAGTAACCGTTTCGCCCGAGGCCATGCTCGGCAAATAGCGTTGCTTCTGCTCCTTACTGCCATGATTGAGGATGTAGTGATTGGCGATACCGGAATGAACGCCGAGCATACTACCGGCGAAAACAGCATAACCATGGCGCGCGAATTCATTTAGTATGACCGCTAGATGAGTGAAGGAGCCGCCCGCACCGCCATATCGCTCCGGTATATCCGGTGAGAGCAGACCACAGCTACCGAGTTTCTCCCATACCTCGCGCGGTACGATGCCGGCTGCCTCCCATTCCTCGTAATACGGCGTGATCTGGGCAACGATGAATTTCTCTACCGTATCGCGCAACACCTCATGCTCTTCGGTCATCCAGGAACGCTCGGCCAAATACATATATCGGTACTCCACAAGTCACTTCCGTTGCCAATCAGCGCGCCTCAAGACGAACTTTGAGAAGATTTCGTATTTGCTCAGTGATTTCGCCAAAACCTTTCTGGTTGAAATCCCTGTGCCGATAGAGGCTTGGTTGAATACGCCGAGCATTGTCGCTATCGGAATTTCCGGATCCCATATCGGGATGCTGCACTCGTCGATGCTCCTAGATTAATGAGACTTAAGTCAGCCCACCGGGATGACGGGCTAGTTTGACGCTTTCACCGCGTGCACTTGAAATATTTGGAATATCAGCGAGGTCGAACGGCGTTGACTGGTAGAGGTCATTGATCCAGTTGCAAAACAAAAGGCTCGCATGAGCCCGCCATCGATTAATCGGCTCGGCCCCCGGATCGTCGCCAGGAAAATAATCCTGTGGCAGCGCGATATCCGCATCAGCAGCAAGGTCTCGGTGATACTCATCACCTAGCGTATTGGTATCGTATTCAAGGTGATTGAACATGTAGGTTTGGCGCTTGGCCTCGTCCCGCACCAAGCAAATACCAGCTTCTTCCGACTCCAGAAGTACACTCAGTCCAGCATCAACAGGGAAATCAGTGCGCCGGATTTCTGTATGGCGGCTTACCGGCACAGCGATGTCATCGTTGAAGCCTCGAAGTAGTCCGTCCCGGGTGCCGCAAACATGGTGGTGGAAAATGCCAAACATTTTCTCAGGCAGTTTATATTTTGGCACACCATAAAAATGCTGTAGCGCCGCCTGCCCCGCCCAGCAGATATCGAAGGTCTCCTGAATATGGCTTTGCGACCAGTCGAAGATCTGGGTCAGTTCACGCCAATAAATAACATCTTGGAAGGGCAGGGTTTCGATCGGCGCGCCGGTAATGATAAGTCCATCAAATCTGCGATCGCGAACCGTCTCCCAAGGCTGATAGAAGGCGAGCATATGTTCGGCCGAGGTATTCTTAGGTGCATAACTCGATGTCGTCACTAGGGTCAGTGAAATTTGCAGCGGCGTTGCCCCTAACAGACGGGAAATCTGGGTCTCCGTCTTGATCTTTTCCGGCATTAGATTGAGGAGCGCAATCTCTAGCGGCCGCACGTCCTGGCGCAGCGCCGCACGCTCGGTAATTAGCAGAACACCTTCTTCTTCCAGCGCAGTCTGCGCTGGAAGATTATCCGGAACCCTTATCGGCATAAACACTTCCCCTTCCATGCCACCTTGCTTCGAGCGACAACGGCGCAAACCTACTCTTCGTTATAGCATGACAACAGATAAAAGTTTGGTGCACCTGGGTGATTTAGAGAAGAGGACGGGCTGATACTTATAGCCATCGTTATTCACATGGCCCGCTAGGACAACATTTTTAGCCTGGCAAACGGCTCGGTCTTTTCCGCGCACTATAAATTTCTCAATGGTGCTATTTTCTACCACAACAAATACCTGTCACATTTGTCGTATGTGTCACACGGTATTTCTGTTATGCGGTATTATCGGCCAAATTGGCTGTATGGGGACGAAATACCAGCTAATTTGTGATTGGGCACTAATGAACCGTAACTAGGCGCTGGCGGGCACAACCCACACTTTCCTAAATCATTAGTTAATATACTGTTGTCTACGAGAGAAGAATGGGGGGACGGCTATATGAAGGCAGAATCGGCCAAGGGCTCGGGAGAATTGAATATGGTCTGGCAACCGCTTGACATCGGCGCGACGCAGGTGCGCAACCGTACCATGATGACCGCGATGGGTGTCTTCTATGGCGAAGACCATATCTTGAGTGACCGCCATATCGCCTATTACCGTGCCCGCGCGAAGGGTGGCGTCGGCCTTATGATAACCGAGCAGCAGGCTGGCCATCGGCTCTCAAAAGGCTCGTTCTTTGCGGGCTGCACGGCGTGGGAAAAGCGCGCCATTCCGCAATATGAGAAGCTAGCGGACGCGGTTCACGCTGAGGGAGCGCGTCAGTTTGTTCAGCTTTTTGGCTGCGGCGTTCACGATAAAGGCACCATGATCCTCGACGAATGGCATCCGTTGTGGGGAATATCCGATATCCCTTCAGTAGTGCACCGCGAGATACCCCGCGTCATGGGCAAGACCGAATTGGCCGATATCGCAAAGGGCTTCGGCGAGGCGGCAAACAACGTAAAACATGCGGGCCTCGACGGGGTAGAGTTACACGCAGCCCACAGCTATCTCTTCGGCCAGGTGCTGAGCCCCGCTTATAACACTCGCACGGACGAATATGGCGGCAGCACCGCCAAGCGCTGCCGGTTGATCGTAGACGTGGCAGAAGAAATACGCGCCCGAGTCGGCGACGACTTTACCCTCGGCATTCGCCTTTCCTATGACGAATATCTCGGCGAGGCCGGCATCACACCGGAGCAGGCAGACGAGCAGGTCGAAATCCTAACAGCGACCGGTTGCTTTGATTTTTTCAATATTACACGCGGAAGCTATCACACGTTGCATATGGCAATTCCCCCAATGGGCAGCCCCCACGGGGGTTATCAAGAATTTGGACAGCGCGCGCGCAAAATTACTGGTAATCGGGCGAAGATCTTTCTGGTTGGTCGCGTCACTGGCTTGCATGAGGCGGAAACGGTATTGGAAAGTGGCGCAGCGGACATGGTGGCCATGACCCGGGCACAATTCGCTGACCCCGAGCTGGTTAATAAAACACGTGAAGGCCGCACGGACGAGATAATTCATTGCGTTGCTGCTAATGAATGCGTCGCGCGCATCTTTGATAACCGTCCCGCTACCTGTTTAGTCAATCCGGCGACAGGTCGGGAGACGCGCTGGGGACCAGGAACCCTTGAATCCGTGACACCGAAAGAGAAGAAAAAAATCGTCATCGTCGGCGGCGGCCTCGGCGGCATGAAAACAGCTGCCGTCGCCTCAGCTCGTGGTCATGAGGTGGTGTTGCTCGAAAGATCCATTGAACTTGGTGGCCATATCAATCTGTTGAAGCGCCTGCCTTCACGCAGTGAGTGGCAACTAGCAATTGATGACCTCACCGGCGCGATGAACCGGGGTGGCGTTACCATAAAGCTTGGCTTTGAGGCAGATACGAATAGCATTTTGGCTGAAACGCCTGATTGTGCAGTTATCGCCGCGGGCGCGCGCTGGCGACTTGACGGAGTAAGCCCGTTCCGCCCAGGGGTTTCCGGAATCGATGGCCTCGACCAGGAGCATGTCATCGACATTTCTTCCGCAACCGAACGTGCGCTTGATGATCCGGCCTCTCTCGGCCAATCAGTGGTCATCCTTGACGAGATCGGAACCTTCCTGCCACTCGGCCTCGCCGATCTTCTCTCACAGCAAGAGGGTATCAACGTCGAAATCATCACGCCGGACCCGATGGTTGGCATGGAGGCGCAGAAAACTCTTGATAGCTACCATTTATTGCCCCGCCTCGTTGCCGCCGGGGTAAAGCTGACGACCCAGCAAAATCTACGCGCCGTCGAGGGACGTGACGTGGTGAGCGGCTTCTCCTGGGGCGGACCAGAGCGGCGGGTCCAAGATATAGATACTATCATCGTTGCTATGCTGCGCGAACCAGTCGATGCGCTTTATCATGCGCTTGAAGGCATGATTAACGAACGCCATCTGCTCGGCGATGCGCTGGCACCGCGAAAACCCGTCCAAGTAATGTATGAGGCTGAGGAACTCGGCCGAGCAATATAGAGTTAATCACCGGTGCACTTGATGTACTTCCAAGGCACGAGTTACTAATCCTAACTGCGAACAGCTTTAAGTCGGCACATGAAACAGGGAGACTAAATTGATGGCGATCAAAGAAACCGCATGGAAATTTTTCGAGGCTTGCGAGACAGGCAAAGGTGGTGAAGTTTGCAAACAATGGTGCCATGACGGCGCGACTTTTTCCTGCCAAGCCGGCGCACTGGCCGATGTCACCACCGCCGCTGCCTATGCCGATTGGATGAAAGGAATTCTTGGTCCCCTTCCCGATGGCCGTTATGAGCTGAAAGCCTTTTCGTCGGACGAAGAGCGCAACACAGTGACCGCGGCCGCCGTATTTCATGGCACGCACACAGGCGAAGGCGGTCCTGTCCCACCCACGGGCAAAGCTGCCGCCAGCGATTACGTCTATGTTTTCGATTTCAACGGCGAAAAAATTAGCCATGTAACCAAGGTGTGGAATGACCTTCCAGCACTTCAATCACTAGGCTGGGTGTGAAGTTAAGAGATTCAATATAACGGCCCAAGCGCAACTCGGTGGTGCCTTACTCGAATACGATGTTGGGCAAATAGCAGGACACTACCCAGTTTGGTTGATCGACTATCTCGCTAATCCGCATATCGGCGCAGACGCTACACAGCATATATGCTTGGGCGGCACTCAAGCCCCTCGACTTGCCGAGGCGCTCGATCATTCCACGCACTGCGTTCTGGCTTGCCTCCATGAGATCTGGACCGATGCCGGTCGTAACTTCATAGCCTTTGCCATCCAAGTGGCGCGACACCGGGCCTAGCGTTTCAAAGCGCGGAAATTTTAAGCGCTCGCCCTTCACTAAGTCGATTTTTGCCGTCACACCCATGGGCGATTCCATCGCTGTACCGCATACTTCGCCATCACCCTGGGCGCAGTGTGGGTCGCCGATAGAGAAGAGTGCGCCCTCGACCTGCACCGGTAAATACAAATCAACACCGAGCGTCAAATCGCGGATATCCATATTGCCACCCGTCGCATATGGCGGGATTGTGCTATGCGCGCCCGACTCGGCGGGAGCAACACCAGTAGTGCCGCAGAAAGGTTTTAAAGGTATTTGAGCGAAATCGGCCATCGCCGCAGGTTCCTTGAACGCCTTATCGACATTCCAGATATTTAGCGAGGCCTCGGGGAAGTCATCTGCCAGTAAACCAAACCCGGGTACNATCGCCGTCCACGCCCAGCCAGATGGAGCAAAATCCAATAGGGTTACCTTCAGCGCATCACCCGGCTCTGCGCCGTCAACATAAACCGGTCCTGCCACCGGATTGACCCGTGCGAAATCTATATTGATGACATCCTCAACGCCGGATTGCGGCGTAATCTGGCCCATCAACGCGTCAATTTCATCGAATTCGACTATCTCGCCTGGCGCAATCGTAATCGCTGGTNCTGTCGCGTGGTCCCAGCTNAGATGCAGATGCTCGTTGTGGATAGTGTGCTTTTTACCCAACCCGACGTCCATGGCAAAATCTCCTTGGTTTGNCGATGCCATTTTTCCNTCCGCTNAANCGTAGCACTTGTGGACGGCGCTTTGTAAGATGGTCTTGAAGTGCCGTCGAACGGACCAGGAGAATATGGTTAAAATTTCCATTTTGCCCAAGGACGATCGCAACAATGGCTGGAGCGCTATCCTGCCAAATCGCCAGGTCAATCCTGCGCTGGAGGGCGATCATCGCGCCGACTGGGTCGTCATCGGTGCTGGCTTTGCCGGACTCGCCGCNGCACGTCGCCTCGGGGAGCTGCGNCCTAANGACAGGATAATTCTTCTTGAGGCCCANGAAGTGGGTGAAGGCGCATCTGGGCGAAACTCCGGCTTTGCCATCGATCTGCCGCACAATGTCGGCTCATCACTTCAGGAACTCGAAGGCTCACAACGGTTTATTCGCTTGAGCCGCGCCGCAATCGAGTATCTAGAAGACGCTGTCACCGGCGGCAATATTCAGTGTAATTGGGCAGAGCGCGGCAAATATCATGCCGCCGTCCATGCCAGTGGGAGCGAAGGTACCCTGATGCCCTTCACCAAAGAGCTCGACGCGCTCGGCGAGGAATACCGATGGCTCGACCATGACCAGCTCAAAAAGGAAATCGGCACCGAATATTTTCATTCGGCGATTCATACAAAGGGCGGCTATCTAATGAACCCCGCAGCGCTTACCCGTGGCCTAGCAGAGAACCTGCCGGGAAACATCAACCTACATGAACACACCCCGGTAATGCAGGCAGAATACTCAAACGGCGTGCGCTTAGAAACTCCCAAAGGCAGCGTCTCCGCGCCAACCGCAATCCTTGCGGTAAACGGCTTCGCGACCCAGTTTGGCTTTTACAAAAACGCGCTTCTTAGTTTCGCAGCGCACGCCAGTCTGACCCGTCCGCTTACCCCGGACGAGCGCGACACCCTGGGCGGCAAAGAGGACTGGGGTCTAACTCCAGTCAACGCCATCTCCGGTGTCACCATGCGCTTCACGCAGGACCACCGCATCCTGATACGCCAACGCTTTCGCTACGCGCCTAGTTTCCGTCGCCCGGACTCAGAAGCGGCACAATCGCGAAAAGATCATGAGAAACTTTTCCGAAGACGCTTCCCCATGTTGCCAGATGTGAATATGGAACACACTTGGCGCGGCTTCGTCTGTCTCTCGCGCAACCATGCACCAGGCTTCGGTCGCCTTGGTCCAAATGTGCTGGGAGCGGTGTGCCAGAACGCCGTTGGCGTTACCAAGGGCACCATCGGTGGCCTACTAGCGGCCGACATGGCATCAGGTGAGGACAATCCGCTGATCGCCGATATGGAAACCCAAGGAACGCCAGAGCACTTGCTGCCCAGGCCCTTCCTCGACCTTGGCGTCCATACCCGCTTCCTTATGGAATTGTGGCGCGGCCGGAACGAAAAATAAAATGGGCAGGGCATTACAATAATTTAAGCTCGCAAGTCTCTGCCAATGCCTCCTATTCGCTGCCACTATCGCCACCGTAAAAGAATAACCGGGATTCGGCTTGTACGACCTAACCACCGAAGTCAAAACCGTAATGTAGAAAGCCTTTGCATAAAAAATTTGTAGCAACCACCCAAAAATTATTAGCATTATTATGGCGTTGTTCTACGCTCCCGGCGCGCAACCCCGAAGGACTTCCTCTAGTGTGTCCTTAGCATCCGGCCCGCTAACGTCTGGGAAAAGTATGGGTACATCGATGCCGGAAGCGCGATATTCCTGAATACGCTTACGACATTCCATCGGAGTGCCAGCAATGGCAGAAGCGTCAATCAATTCATCGGAAACAGCCGCTGATGCCGCAGTCAAATCGCCTCGTGCCCAGGCTTCGGTTATTGCGGTTGCTTCGTCGGCAAACCCCTGGTCAATTGTCATCTGAGCATAACGCGGAAAATAGCCGGTATAGGCGGCAAAGCCCGGACGCAGACTGTCGAGCGCTTCTTCCCNACTGTCGGCCACAGCNNTCGGNAGCAAGGATGTAATTGTAATGTTCTCTATATCTCGTCTGGCACGGGTGGCGCCGACGGCAAGATGTCCGCGTACTGCCGCNCCGCTAGCAAGTGTGCTACGCAAGAGGAGAATACCATCACCAATCTCACCGGTGAGCTCCGTCATTCTGGGGAAAACGGCTGAAAGATAGATAGGGAATCTTGGCCTAAACGGAGAGAACCAGAGTTCAAAATTCTCGATATTGACAGTTTCACCGCAATACTTTGCCCTGCCCTGGCTGATCAGAGCGCGAACAAATTCCACCGTCTCACGCACACGGGTCAGGGGTTTTTTATAGGCCACACCATGCTCGGGCTCAACCTGAACCTTGTGGCTCGAGCCAATTCCCAGGATGAAGCGACCTCCGGACAGTTGATCGACCGTTGCCGCTGCCATGGCAATGGTCGGAGTGGTGCGCACGAAGGCGCTGGTGATGCTTGTACCAAGGAGAATGCGTGAGGTCGCTGTGGCACAGGCCGCGAGAATAGCAAACTGATCACCGCCATGCCCCTCCGCCACCCAAGCGGATTCATAATCGAGTTCCTCTGCCAATTTGACCAAATCGACGATTTCGGATGCATTTACGCCGCCTGAAAAACAAATACCCAGCCGTGCCTTCTCCGTACCCAAATCCATTCCTCCCTTTAGCTTTNNAAAATAATACNTCTCCGGCGGTGCCCNGGGCGTGACAATTTGTTATCCCGAAACGNCAAGCCATGTTAGTTACATCGCCCCATGCAGATGACCGACCGCAACAAGCTTCTCTTCATCCCTGCCCTCGCCTTAATAGGCGTTGTCTATAGCGCGCTTTTTCCGGTTAACAAAATGAGCGTTGAAAACGGCCTGCCTTATTTCGGCTATGTGTTTTGGTTCACGCTATTAGCGACAATCGTACTGCTCGCCATTGCCACAGTGAAGAAGGAGCTACCTCAGCTCAACTGGTTGCATATACGTTCCTATATGGTATTGGGCGCTATAGCCGTCGCGATACCGGTGCCGCTACTAACCTACCTAGCTCCTAAAATTCCGGTCGGTATCATGACGCTTCTACTCGTACTGGTGCCCCTCTTAACATATGCAATCTCATATCTACTGCGCATCGAAAAGTTTCGCCTGACCGGAGCTATCGGCCTTCTNTTTGGACTCGGCGGTATGCTACTTGTGCTTATACCCCAGGCTAGTCTACCTGATCCAGATATGTGGATCTGGGTACTCCTGGCGTTGATCGGGCCACTCTGTTTTGCCATGTGCAACGCCCTAGCTATTGTCCTGCGCCCGCCAGATGCACCTTCGATGACAATGGCTGCTGGCATGTCGGCAGGCGCTACCCTAATGCTCGCACCGGTTATGGTTGCGAGCGGCCACGGCATGACCGTTCCCACCGCCGACATTGCCGGAAATTTGATCATTCTATACGCTGCCGCGATAACCGCCGCCACCACCGTAGCCTGGTTCTTCCTGGTGCGCATCGTCGGCCCCGTGTTCTTTTCCCAGTTTAACTATTTCATTGTGCTCGGCGGTTTCGGGTGGGGTTATCTGCTCGACGACGAACGNCACAGCTTATGGNTCTGGATTGCTACCGCCACGACTTTTTTAGGTCTCGCCATATTCACCCACGGCGCAAAGAGTCATAAGAATGGGGCAACGGCAGCGAAAGTGACAACGCCAGAACGATAAAATCCAACGGCCCTTCAAACCTGTCATGCTGGTTCGAGCGGAACATGGCATTAATGGAGCACTACGACACATGCAATATTCTTTCTTTATTCGCGGGCAATATCCTAAGGGCGAAGACATGGCAGCACGCTTTCATGACCTTGCCGCTGAGGCCCGACTAGCTGATCAACTCGGCTTCACTGGCATTTGCGCCGGTATGCATTATGCCACTCACCCCCTGCACATGCTGCAGCAGATNCCCTTCCTATGCCGNCTCGCCGCNGAAGCGCCCAATTGCCGAATGATACCGGGAATCGTGCTTCTCTCGCTGCACAAGCCGCTNGATATCGCCGAGCAATTGGCGACGTTGGATGTGATGACGAACGGAAAATTGGTGTTCGGNGCCGGGCTCGGCTACCGAGAAGTCGAGTTCAACGCCTTTGGCACCACTCAGTCGGAACGAGGCCCCCGTCTCGAGGAAAATCTAGAAGCTGTCTTGCGCCTCTGGACAGAGGATCACGTTACCATGAAGGGCAGCCATTTCGAGCTTAACGACGCGACGATATCGGTACGCCCGGTGCAGAAGCCGCACCCGCCAGTCTGGCTGGGCGCTAACGCGGACGGCGCGGTCCGACGGGCCGCACGCCTTGGCGANACTTGGTTCATCAACCCTCATCAGCGCATGGATACCATNGAACGCCAGCTTGANATCTACCGCCGCGAGTTGGATGCCCTCAGCAAGCCGTTCCCGNAGGAACTGCCTTTGATGCGCGAGATATTNGTTGCGGCCTCAAGAGACGAAGCCANGCGTCTCGCCCGCCCATATCTTGAAGCTAAATATAAGGCCTATCACGAATGGGGTCAGGACAANGCGATGCCGAAAGGGGATGACGACCTTTCGCTCGCCTTTGAAGAATTACTCGAAGACCGTTTTCTGTTCGGCTCGCCAGACGAAGTCGCCGAGCAGATCATTGGCTATAACCAACGTCTCAGCGTCAACAGCTTCATACTTGGCATGCAATGGGCCGNCATGCCCCACAACCAAGTCACTGACGCCATGCATCTATTCGCTGAAGAAGTCATTCCCAAGGTCGCCCAAGGTATTTGATCGACAATGAAAAACCGACCTGATCTTGGCCGATTATCTTGTTACCATGGCGATTAATATTTGCTGGTAAAGTGACCGCCATAGTACCTCCCGGATACCAACGGACCATGTGNGCGAGCTTGAACGCGTCGCCCATTCCTGACCCGTTCATGATAGCCTTAGCTATATTGAGTGGAGCGACCGCTTAAAACTATCATGCATCAACACTGCCAAGTCGCCGATGGAAACCTCGACTATGTCGATACCACTTTTAAAGAGGTTGGCTGGGCCTCGCTGGCAGCAGCAATGGCAAGTTAGAGCCAGGGGCGAGGGTGATAGAATTCTACGACATCCGCGGCGTAACCAGTTTTCGATGCAAATTTTTGCATAATTGTCTCTTGAACGATTGCGATCATGGTGCATTTGAAGGAAGGTGATCACCATGACGAGCACTGATCCGAGAACAGACAAGCACCGCATTCTAAAGGAAATATTCGGTTTCGATAGATTTCGGCCAGGGCAGGAAGCGGTGATCGATACCGTCATAGATGGCAAGGACGTGCTTGCAGTGATGCCAACGGGGGCAGGCAAATCGCTCTGTTTCCAGGTGCCGAGCCTAGCACGAGGTGGGCTAACCATAGTTGTCTCACCGCTGGTTGCACTGATGCAAGATCAGGTGGTGGCGCTCAAGCTGACCGGCGTCAAGGCCGACTGCATCAATTCAGTTGCTAGTCGTGCGGACAATGTCGCTGCCTGGCAACGCGCTGCCTCAGGCGAGACGCGCCTCCTCTATATGGCGCCAGAGCGCCTGATGACTGAGCGTATGCTGGAGGCCCTCTCCCGTCTACCGCTCAGCCTGATCGCTGTCGACGAGGCTCATTGTATCTCACAATGGGGACCAGCCTTTCGTCCAGAATACAAGGCGCTTGGCCAGTTGAAGAGGCGTTTTCCCGGTGTACCGATCGCTGCCTTTACGGCCACTGCGGACGAAATAACTCGAACCGATATCGCCGACAAACTGTTTTCCGGTGAGGGGCGCATTTTCGTAGACGGCTTCGACCGCCCCAACATCCATCTAGGCGTCGAGGTCAAGGATCAGTGGAAGCTGCAATTGGCGGATTTCCTCAAAGGACGCGAAGGTGAGAGCGGTATTGTTTATTGCCTATCACGCAAAAAATGCGAGGAAACAGCGACCCATCTTACCACGAAAGGTTTCACCGCACTTCCNTATCACGCCGGCATGGAGGTTGACGCACGCACCNCCAATCANAACCGTTTTCTCGCNGAACGCGGCATAATCATCGTCGCCACCATNGCCTTCGGCATGGGTGTCGACAAAGCNGATGTGCGCTTCGTATTTCATACCGATATTCCGGCGAATATCGAGGCCTATTATCAGGAAATCGGCCGCGCCGGGCGAGATGGACGTGCGGCGGAGGCATGTATGCTGTTCGGTCTTGGTGATATTCGCATGCGGCGCATGTTCATCGATAACGAGGATAGTGACTCCGAACGTAAGCGACTAGAACATAAACGCCTCGACGCACTCATCGCTTATTGCGAATCTCCAAGCTGTCGTCGCCGAATGCTACTCTCACATTTTGGCGAAACGCACAACGCGTGTGGAAATTGCGACATGTGTGTTGATCCAGTCAACCTCGCCGACGGTACGCCTGAAGCACAACTTGCACTTGCTACAGTGGCTAGCACCGGCCAGTGCTTCGGCGCCGCTCACATTATCGACGTGCTGCGCGGTGGCGAGAATGAAAAGGTCATCAGGCATGGCCATGACCGGCTGGAGGTGCACGGCCGAGGCGCTACGCTTAGCAAAAGCCAATGGCAATCAATTCTTCGTCAGATCATTGCTGCTGGGTACTTGCAGCTCGATATCGGTGGTTATGGTGGCCTCAAACTCACGTCCGAGAGCAAAACGCTAACAGAGGGCGTTGCGAAATTTCACTACCGCCTAGATACGGCGAAAACTAAAGCCGAACGCAAACCCAAAGCAGCACGCGAAGCGCCACCGGACCTCAGCGAAAGCGAATTCCTGCTGCTCGACCGCCTCAAAGAACTTCGTAGCGAACTGGCTCAGGAACGTGGCGTACCCGCCTATGTCATATTCTCCGACCGCTCCCTGCAAGAAATGGCCTACCGTCAGCCAACAACGGCGGAGGAATTTGGAGATATCCACGGCGTTGGCGCGAAGAAGTTACGCGACCTTGCGGAAACATTCCTAGCTGAAATCAGACGGGACGGCGCCTAACTTTCGATCGCCTAAACAATATTTGACGGTTGACCGCCCTAGTCCTTACCCTCTGCCTCATGGAGGAGTGCTTGGATTAACAAAACTACCGCGCATGGCATTTTTTAGTGAATTCATAAAGCTATTTCGCTGCTTCGACCTGGATTTCGACAAGCAAATCGGGAAACGCCAGCTTACTTTCAACGCAAGCGCGCACCGGTGGATTGTCGACATCGACCCAATCATCCCACACCGAATTCATCTCGTTAAAATGGGAAATGTCAGTGAGCCATATAGTTGCCTTTAAAATTTTAGACTTTGCTGTTCCTGCTTCTGCAAGCAACCCGTCGATCTTAGCAAGCACTTGTTGGGTCTGATTGACCACGTCAGCACTCGAATCATCCGCTACCTGGCCAGCGGTATATACGGTGTTGCCGTGAACAACAGTTTGGCTCATGCGCGGGCCAGGCTTGATACGTGTGATCGTCATTATATTATCCTTTCAGGGGCCAAAATAGACTGGGTAATCCTACAGGGGTTGAAGGAGAACAAAAAGCGTGTCCCGGGAAAAATCTAGCAGTACTGGAATACTGACCGTCATGTATTGGCGCGATATTCCGGCCCAGGTCATCGCAAAATCGGGCCGCACCAAGGCCCGACGTGAGCTCTCGCGCCGGTTTCAGGAGGCGATCGACGCCGCCGCAATGAAAAGCGGCGCACACGGCACCGATGCGTATCTTGAGGGATGGCGTAAGAGCGGCAACCAACCCTGCAGTAGTGATCTAGATACGGTGGTGGACGCTGCGGTAGCCCGCCTGGAAACCGAATATGACAGCGACCGTCTAAAAAGCCTGATCGCCGCGGGTGGCAATATTGAAGGAGAAGCGTGAGGCACTACCGCGTGAAAGGTAAAATACTCACCCGCCTTCAAAAAGGTCCGGAACAAACACGGCTTGGCTCAGATCCTCCACTTGAAGCCAAAGAACCAGAACAACACCTTAATCAGATAGCAAAGATCCTCGATTTTCAGTCTTGTCAGATATGTTTAGGGGAAAGATTGAAATTTCGGTTATTTTTTTGATCACTTTTTTTACACTATTTTTGTAATACATAATTGCGGAAACATCTTTTTTTCTTTCAGAAAACAATTCATTTTTTAACCCTTCTCCCTCTATCGAAAAACCATCAAATATCTCCTCAACCGTTTGTATGGTTGGAGAATAATTATAGAGGCAATAATAGCCAGTCAAAAACTCCCGAGGCCTACCAAAGTGATCTCTTCTAGACTCCGGCCCACTAGACATAAAAAAAATACAAGTCACATCTGAGTTTTTTATCTTTGCAGCCCGATATTGTATTGGTAAATATTGGGAATCGTAAAACCTACTCTTTCCCCACAAAAAATCATATGTTTTTATATTTTTCCAATGTTTAGAAAGACTTTTCATGGACGTAATTGGATTTAATACTTCTGTAGAACGCCTTGTATAAACCTCTACAGACTCCCCTATACCAGATTTGAATTCAAACTGTTTATATATTTGTAGTGTTTTTCTATCTCTATATGAAGTATAACTCACTTTTTTTGGAATAATATTATTTTGATATATTATTAACCCTTTGTGCATGTTTATACTATTTAGTTTTTTTATATTTTTTTCTAAAACTTCGTATTCATCAGTTTCTTTTTCAATATTATTTACACTATTATTAAACACTTCTCGGCATCCAGAGAGAGCTACAATAACAGATAAAAAGAAAAATAATGTTGAAGATTTGTAGGGCATTAAAATTCCTTAAGGAAACGCTCGGCTCACTTAATAAACCGAGGGGCAGTCCTTTGGCGAGAGAAAACAGTGTAGACTTTGAGTTCAGTCTAGAATTCGAGTGAGGTGTAAGCAATTGCCACCCAACCATCATCCCCTAGCGTCGCACCATTATTGGAGGTAGAGCGATCAAACATTATGAAATCTCCAGCAAACGTCATGGTTACAGGCGTTTTACCGCTAATTTCTGGCTCAAAAATATACTCAGTACCGACGCTCCAAGCGTCCTGGTCTTGGCTGGCGGCAGCATCAAATTCCGAGGTGTTGTAACTGGCACCAAAACCCCAGCGCCCGACCCCATAGGTGATTCCAAGAGTCGCTCCAGTTACATCTTCACCAACTCCTCGGCCGCTATCTCCAAGGTCAACATAGTTAACACCAAATGCGAATGCATCAAATTCTAAAGTGATCCCTGCATCCCAGGCGGAGTGATCTTGGTCACCTTCATCGTGGTCATCAGCTGTAAAATAAGCGGCTGCTAATATTAAATCTACAGTGGTAAAAGGGGGTGAATATTTAGCTCCGAGCTCAAATTGATCAGTTTCTTCACCGGCTGCTATCTCTGCAGTTTCTCCATCATCATCCAAAGGCGCCCAGGAGATTCCAATTTTGAAACCTTCCATATTCGGGGTGTAGTAGGTGATTTTTGTGTTATCACTGCTGTCCGCTATCTCGTCAATGGGGGCCTGACCAGCAAAACCATTATTCTCCGAATGCCAAAACCCCCCTACTTGACCAAAACCAACACTCGGAACATCAGAGCCCAGCTGGTCAGCTGCACCATCTTGGTCTCCAGCTTCTAACCTGCCAAATTCACCCGATGAATAAACATATAATTCGTCAATATTGTTGGTCGAGTCAGAAGCTGCTTCAAACTCAATTTCTCCGCCTACAGTAAGGCCAGAATCGGTCTTAAATTTTCCACCGACATGTAGTTCACCGTGGGCACGAATTTCTGGCTTATTCTCGTCAGATTCATTACCTGTATCGTCTTTGTAAGTACCTACTATAACTTCACTAATCCAGTCTATACTTACGTATTCATTTATATCCAACGCTTTCGCCGTGGAGGCTCCACAAACTGCTCCGCCTAACGTAATAGTTATGGTCAGCGCCAAAGCTCCGACCGCTCTTTTCGCAAACATCTGTATGTCCTTTATTCGATAGCCTTGTTTAGGTGTTAGTCACGCTGTCTCGCCTTAATGCCGCGGTCAGCCATTACTAGGAGGAACGAATAAAACGACCAATGCGCCCAGTAATTTATTGGATGCGAATATAGAATAGGCATATGATCAGAAAGATACAGTTTTGTGACGACTTCATGACAACGGCCTCCACTGCCGCGATCCACGGTAAAGCCACGCAATCTCTTACATTTAACCTGACAGTTAAATGTAGATCCGAATTATTCTACGATGTCTATTCCGTCATTTTTGCATCCGAGATGGCAGATCATTTTGGTGCAATCGCGAAATTGACAGATACCATCCAGAGCACCAGCGCCATACCTGTTGCTGTTAAAATAAATGATGACAATTATGGATTTCGCGGCTCCATTGCCTTCCCTTCAGAGCATTCCCCTCGCTTTGAGTGCGGCACTGGCAAGTGGCCTGTATAAGGAAATAGCGCGCCAGTCGAAAGCTGAATTGTTTTAGCTAAATTAAATTTGTGTCCTAACAATATGATTATCCCAGTCAAACCAGTGGTAGTGGTTAACTAGATTATTCCCGCGCCATAGGTTACCATCACCATCTGTGGCCAAGAATTCAGAATTATCGGGCGCGAGGCCACACACATCGGCACAATCTGCCTCTGTTATGATATCCTCGGTAGTTGAATTACACGCTATAACTAGGCCGCCTACGGGACTTGAAAAGGCCATATATCGACCGCTATCGAACGAGGTTATCGAACCAACATATTGCTTTAAGCGACTGTAGACCCCACGATCAATTCTAAACCAGTCTATATTTTTGCCTGGCACTGCTCGACCTATTAAAGGCACAGCATCGTGAGCGGCACCTTCGTACTGGCAGGCCAACCAAACCCTCCCGTTAATGTCTTCTGCCAAATGCCTGATAGATAGCTTGTGCCATTCGGGGGGTGGCCCCACGCTTGAAAGCAATTTGCCGCTGCCAATGTCAATAAATGTGAGTGTTGGCTCCATGCTCTCAATATTGAGTTTGGCACGCGGTAGTTCAGGATGGGTTACAATTCCGCCATTAGCCACAGCTATGGTGTTTCCGTGACGAAGCAGAATGGCCTCGTGCGGCCCAATACCAAAACTATCTATCTCACCAACACGTTGGAAATCAGCTCGTGAGCTATATATTCCTAGAACGCCGCGCTCATGATAGAAGTCGTTCTCCGTAGCATATAGCAACTCGCCGTCAGGAGAAAAAAAGCCGTGACCCGCGAAATGCCGGTTGGTTGGAATTTCGAGCTGACACAGTTGCTTCCCACTTGCGAAATTGTAGATCAACGCGAAGCGGCCCGGCCGGCGAGCGAAAACAGCCAAAATGGGGCTAGCCGGAGAAACTGCCATTCCGTGACCCCGTCCAGGCAAATCGACGACAAAATTGATTCTGCCAAGCGGAGACACGCTAACCGCCTTAAATGCGCCGCTATCAGTTCTTACGCATGCGAACCACGCAACTTGCCCAATTAATTCCGACGCGACCACAGTGGAATTTAGCAACAGCGATGAAACACCACCAGCGAGCAAACAACGTCGTGTCAATTGGTCCATTAATCTCCATCCATGGCATTGAAACCCAAACTAAGACCAAGTGCCGAGGTATAATCTTCCCGCAATACACGAATGGCACCAGCAAGCGGATAGAGGGAATAACGCAAACTCTCCTGGGTCCTTGGAATTTGCAACAAGTCTTTCCAGCCACGCAGATCTTCATCTAGCTCTGCAAAAACGTAACTTACTTGGTCCAATTCAAATCGAAGTGTAGCAGCATAATGGCCATGATTTTTTGATGATAGTAATGGGGCACTGGAATTGGCAAAAAGTCTTAGGACAGAATCAATGTTGTCGCTTATAGCCGATGGGGCAAGCGTTGATCGGGCAAACGGGGTGCGATATGGCTTTGTCTTATCTGGAGATTCACCGAGCATAGCTTTTAGCTTCAGATTATATATTATCTCTAACTGCGTAATCGCTGCCCAAAGCAATTCCTGTATGACCTCCTCAGTTGAATAATAGATTAAGTTGCTACCGCCAGTGCTCATCATTGTTTGAGCATGCCCCCCATCATCAACCCAATATGCAAGCAAAATGGCAGCGTGATCATCGATAGCTTGCGCTACCGTGTAGGCATAGCTGCAACGGTATTCACCATAAAAATTTTTTAATGTTTCTGCCCCCTGCCCAAAAAATAAATATTCTAGTGCAGGCAACCCTTGAGTAGCGACACTCTTATTTTTAAGTTTAGACAAGTCAACGGCATTGACATCTTCCGATTTAACAATGCGCTTTACCTGTCGAATACCCCTATTTCTCCGATCTGGCCAAAAGAATAAACGAGCATGCAAATTGTTTACGCGCGCTGGGCCGAAACGGTAAAGTTCTATATTCGACCAGGCCGCTACAAGTTTGGCAAACCTATTTCGCGCTGTCTCTAGGGTCCCAGATCCTGGTTTGGCACAAAGCCTCCCAGCAGCTTCAACCATGTCATCTGACGCGACCACGAATTTTTTATGGGAAGGTATGACAACTGTTGCGAGTACAGTTGAGACCCATAATCCAGGAGCTAATGGTTCTAAGTTTGCAGACTCGCCAACACGATTAAGGCAAACCATAGAAATAGCTGCGAACACAATAATGAAAGAATAACGACGGACAAATCTCATAGTGATTCTAGGAAGCGTAGAAGTGCCTGCCGATTATCAGGGTCAAGAGCGATCACGCTGTCCCTAGCAGCTTGCGCTTCGCCACCGTGCCAGAGAACGGCCTCAAGTAGTGAACGCGCGCGCCCGTCATGTAGAAAGTAAGTATGTCCAGAAACACTCTCAGTTAGGCCGATACCCCAGAGTGGCGGAGTGCGCCATTCCCGTCCAATAGCTTCACCATTTGGCCCCCTATCTGCTAATCCATCACCCATATCATGAAGTAGAAGGTCACTGTAAGGCCATATAAGTTGGAAGCGGTGCTCGGGAATTGAAGCATCTCTGGCTGTGACATATTTTGGGCGATGGCACGATATGCAACCAACGTTATAGAAAATCTCTTTTCCCTGAAGAACGACCCGATCATCAATATCACGCCGGGCTGGCACGGCTAAATTGCCAGAGTAGAAAGTGACAAGATCTACAACAGGTGGCGGAGCTTCGGTAGCACCAAGATGAACCTGCACGCCGGTTTCCGCCATATTACAAATATTCTGCTGTTCGGTGCAGTCCCCATAGTGTTTTGGATTCTCTGGTGAGGAAATCCCTATGTCCATTGCAAATGCGATAGCAGTTTGCGAGCGCAAACTCTGTACAGAAGCCTGCCAACCGAACCTTCCCAGGAACAAATTACCACTTACAGGATCACGGACTAGGTTAGCCCGCCCAGAAATATTATCACCATCAATATCTTCTGGATCGGCAGAGTTAATTATGTCATTAGGATGAATTGCCTCAAGAAGACCGAGGCCAATCATCGGCGGAGCAACCCTTGGTGAAAGGGTAGTTTGTGAGTTGAGCGGACCATAGGCAAGATCAGCTATGTCGTAAACTGGCTTACGCAATAAAGCCTGCTCACCGCCAGTAAGCGCAACCGCTATCTCTTCATAAGAAACCTGCAGGCGTCCCTCTGCCAAAAGGCCGGGAATGGCAAAATCCTGAAGCTGCTTGCCATAAACGGGATCTCCATTGTTTAAGAAATTCTCCGACACGGTGTTGACCTTTTCCTCACCCGAGCGAGCTGACCCCACAAACTTGAGGATCATTGAAGTGGCAAGATCATCGCGTCCCTGAGGAGGGTGTCCACGCCCATCTTTTAGATGGCACCGCTGGCATGAACGAGCATTGTATAATGGCCCAAGTCCGTCTGAAGCATGGGTTGATGCTGGGGCAGCAACCCACAGCTTGCGAAATAGAGCATTACCCAGCTTGAAATTCTGCTCACCTGCAAAATCCAAATTTGCAGACGCATGCGAAAACGAGTTACGGCTAACCCCGGCCCGTGACGTAGTTGCGCCACCGGCCATACTTTCAAAACTTTCTGGCACTGAAAAGTCTGTAGTTGGAGTAGTAACTTCAATAACTCGCTTGACTTCCTCAGGTGTCAGGTCGGGGCGTATATATTTCGCCGCGTCGGTTTTTGTGTCCGCAATGAGAAATAAGATCACAAGCAGCAGCGCAGCAAGGCCGATGCCGGAGGAGCCCGCCGTCAACTGCCGCCCGTGACCAAAAAAATGCTTATTCGAACACGGCATCCTGATTGTCTAGACTATCAGACCCCTCAAACGCGACAGCTTCAAGATTCAGTGCCGAGACTATGCGTTCTACCGAACGTGTTTGCGCAATTAGAGCGTCAATGGCAGCCTGCACGGTGGCGTTACCCAACAAGTTACCCTCGCCGATCATCTGATCATAAGCCTCACCACCTTCTGCTCGGGCGACCATTTCTGACATAGCTTCCATTGTTCGGTTGAGCTTAGCAGTAAGATCAGTATCAAGTATTGGATCGATAGCTCGCACGAGATCTGATAGTGACGGCCCCGACACAATATCACCACTAACTCGTTTATAGCTACCAGTGTAAACATTACGGATACCAAGTGCATCGTAGTAATGCGAAGCATGCGTATTGTCAGAGAAACAGTCATGCTCCTCCTCGGGGTCATGTAGTAGGAGCCCGAGTTTCATACGTTCGCCCGCAAGCTCGCCGTAACCAAGACTGCCCATACCAGTGATAATTGCGAGAAGAGCGCTGTCTGGATTTGCAAGTAAGTTATCACGGGCGATGCCGCCGGGCGCCCATTGTCTAGCCATCCAAGTTAGGTCATCGATTAGTAGATCAGTCACTACAGTAAGATAAGTAGAACGACGGTCACAATTGCCACCAGTGCAGTTTACTACGTCGAAATCGCTTGAGGGACGGGCTCCTGCACCGGGGCCGGTACCATTTAGGTCTTGCCCCCAGAGCAAGAACTCAATGGCATGATAGCCAATGGCAACATTAGCTTCGATTCCTTCAGCCTCGTGCAGAGTATCATTAAGCAAGCTCTTGGTGATTGAGCTCGCATCCACTGATTTGCCGTTAACCAAGAGCGTTTTATTGGCTATCACATTGACAGCGTAAAGAGAATTTTCCTCGGATTCAGCACCATATAGATCTGCACTGACGTAGTCGATCAGCCCTTCATCAAGTGGCCAAGCATTTACCCGACCTTCCCATTCATCGACAATAGCATTGCCGAATCGATATACCTCGGTCTGCTGATAGGGAATTCTCGAAGCTAACCAAGCTTTCCTTGCAGCATTAAGAGCTTGCGCAGTTGGCGTAGCAACGAGTGTTTGCACAGCACTTTTGAGCTTATGTGCGGCAGCAAGCGAATCAGAATAACCGGCCTCGGCAATACTAGCATAAGTCTCTACCACCATTTGACGTGACGGTAGCGAATCGGCCAGCGCGGTCACTCCTCCAATCGAGCCAATACAAATCCCGATGACGAGCACTGGCACTCTAAAATTAATCATGGCATTTCCTATCTTACGGTTGAAGGCTCTTACCGGCCAAACTCTCTTGCAACTAGAAGACTCGCAAGACCCCTCAGATTAGACACGTCCCCATATGGCCAAAAATTTTTCAATTTCACGCTCAAGATTGAACCTAAGATATTGCAAATGATAATCATTTGCAATATCTTAGGTTCAATTAGGGTTAAATAAAATTTTCGAAGCAGAAGAATTCTAAATTAACCTTAGTTGGAGTCCGGGCAACTCGCGTTATGCAACCAGATAACGGCATGATTAGTTAGAACTAGACTAAAATTTTATAAAATTTACATCCATTGTATTTATATATATGTAAGTAATTTAGGTATTTTCTTTTTAATATTACTCTGATAATTTCCATGAAACTAAATTATATTATTAAATTTTATGATATCGTGATTACAATTTCCCCAGTAAAATCCAATGGTAAATATTTTTTGTAATACAGCGCCGAATATTAGTCGACGCCGCTTTATATCTATTACTGCTGCTGCAGCAGGTTATATTTTTGCGCCGAATAACACCACATTAGCAAAACAAAAGCATGCGGCAGAACTTCATAAGTGGCATGGGGTGGCCCTTGGGGCAGAAACCTCAATCCTTATTTCGGCTGAACCGACGCAAGCGACTGTTCGCTTAATCCGCCTATGCGTGTCGGAAATCCAGCGTCTTGAAATGATATTCAGTCTTTATCAGCACAACTCAGTATTAGCCAAATTAAACCGCGTCACAAAAATTCATAACCCCCCTCGTGAATTGATAGAATTATTAGATACATGCAAGGAATTTCATCAGCTGACGAACAGCGCCTTTGACCCTACGGTTCAACCTTTATGGGCCCTATACAACAATCATTT
This sequence comes from Rhodospirillaceae bacterium, assembly GCA_002717225.1. Lineage (GTDB taxonomy): Bacteria > Pseudomonadota > Alphaproteobacteria > UBA828 > UBA828 > PTKB01. The sequence goes on from PBDG01000026.1 coordinate 28,776, forward strand.
CCGAGATTTATCGTATAGTCCTACAGGTCCGTTGGTACAAAAAATCAACGCCGTTACTAGCCTAGTAGGCTTCCAAAACGTCGATATGGCTACAAAACGCATCGCTTTAACAAAGCCCGGCATGGCAATTACGTTAAACGGAATTGCCCAAGGCTATATAACAGATCGAGTTGTTGAAATTTTACGTGACGCTGGGATGCACAACGTTCTTGTAGATATTGGAGAAACAAGATCACTAGGCGCACACCCTAAAGGACGGCCATGGAGAATTGGCATCGCAGACCCGCACGACCCTAAAAAACTAATTCATGAAGCTGAAATCACAAATGAAGCGGTTGCCACTTCTGGCGGCTATGGAATGCAATTTGATGCCAGTGGTGAATTTCACCATATATTTGACCCACAGACCGGACGCCCCAGTAAGCGCTACCTAAGCATGACCGTATTTGCACCTAGCGCTACAACGGCGGACGCCCTCTCCACTTCGTTCTCAATCATGCCCGAGATTGAGATCCGCAGAACCCTTGCAAAAATAAGCTCGGCAAGAGCAATTGCCATGACGATTGATGGTACCCTGTTAAATATCAATTCTCGGCACTCACAACGCGTGTCCGAGATTCCCAGAAATTTTACTTTCGTCGATTCCTAATCCAGTTGTAGATACCGCTGCCTGCAAGAATCAGAAGACATAGCGCGGCGGCATCCATTAGATAAGGCCCCCAATTACCAAGAATCCGCCCAGTGTGAACGTCAAGGAGCACACGGCTCCAGGGAAGCCCATGCCCCCGATAATTATCTAGAATGGCTTCCTCAATATCAGCTGGCGTTGGCCTGGGAGGCGCTGGCTCAACCGTCAGTTCTGTCGGGTACCAATTCAAAATCTCGAAATCTGATTGAAAACTTCCTTCTGAGGTGAGAGCTAAAAGATGCCCGTTGGGGCCGGTGTCCATAGCCAAAATCTCACCAGGTAATTCAAGGCCTCTTATGTGCTCAACCAACTCACCGTTCTTTGTAAACAAATACAAATCTGAGGCGTTGGCTACAATTATTAAGTTATTATGTATCGTTGTGCCGCGGGGTTCTGCTACATTTTCTGCAAGCAAATTACCATTGAAATATAAGCTACCTTCAAGCCAACTAATCCAGCCTGTTCCAACACGGTAAGTTAGCGGATCAGACTCTGGATCCAACCCATACCAATCGAGAACCCATCTATTTTTCATGTTGTGCTGATCGAGAAGCAATTGATCACTATGCATCAACGCGACACCACTAAGAGAGAGAACGACAACGAGAAAGGATGCAACAAGACCTATTCGCTTATGCCAAACATAAGCATATCGATTAGTTGAAAAAACTTTTTTTCTTTGTTTGCCTCTAGCCATCTAGTTTCCTGGTATGCCGGTGAAGGTAGAGAGCAACAATAGCCATCCGTGTCATTGCATCAGTAGACAACGTAGCCCCTGAAATATTATCAGGAGGATTGCTCAATCTCCAACCATTGGAAAGAGATGTCCCCACAAATTGATCGGTAAAAAATGGGTACTTAATCTCCCAACCAATTGATTCTCTATATACAAGCACACTAACTCGTCTGACCTTATCACTTTGCACGACAAAGCCAGCAGTTATTGGATGATATTTCCCAATATCTTCAAGAATCCAGGCTGTGCGATCTCCGCGACCCCAGTATCTTATTCGCAAACCCACTGATTTGCGGCCCAATATGTCAGAAATATCGGCCTTTACTTTTCCCCTTACCCACAATGTCTGGGCTTTGGGAACCTCTCCCTCAAAGGCCTCTGAGAGGAAATCGCGCGGAGTCAGAAATATTTGTTCTGCGACTGCAACGCAAGGAGCGAATACCAGCGCCCCAACCACACACATCCAATATATAGTTCTCATGCCGCCCCGCGAAATTATCCCATACCACCGCGGGACGGCACGAGCCTATAACGACTGTGATTTAGAATTGAAATCCAACGCCGAGATTAACCCTATCGTCAGCATCGGTTCCAGGGGCCGTATCCTGCGTCATGAAATCGGCCTTCAAGACTACATCATCATGCGGCCAATAATTGACCCCAAAATGAATTTCGTCTGTCTCAGAATCTGTGCTGTCTCCCGCATTATTATCAAACGTGGCATAGCGCGTGAAGAAGCCCATTTCGTGGCCTGACGCTAGATCAAAGCGATACGAAGGCTCAATATACCAGCCTTCCTGCTGGTCACGCCCGAGGCCTCCAACGCCTATTCCGGTATCCGCGGAGCGACGAAGATCCCAGCGCGCGTAAAGCGCACGGACCTCAAACCCATCCTTAGAGTATATCGCATGGGGAGTTATTAGGGTTGCATTCGTGTTTGCATCGCCTTGCGTAAGATCGTTTTGGTATTGCGCAGAAAGAGCTAGTTTCAGACCTGGCATACCTGAGTAGGTTATACGCCCAGTAGTGGCCCAATCTTCCGCAACTGCTTCTGCACACTTTTGGCGACCGCTACGAATCTTAAACGCGCTACTGCCCGTTGTTGGTGTCTGCAAGCCAGAGTGGGCATAAAGATCATAACCCAGACCACTTTGTAGATTGCCGCGCAAGCCAACACCACATTCCCACCAAGTCGTCGGAATGATATTTTTTTCTACATTGTTGCGCTCAACACCAAAAAACGTAGGCGGCTCATGCGTCTCGTTCATAATACCTACCGGTACAAGCCACAAACCAGCCAAGGCATGATGCCCCGGTGAGTAATCGTATTCTACGTACGCTTGTTCCAACTCCACTTCACCCGGCTTACCGTCTCCCGCAAGCGAATGCTCAAGTTCAAACTCTGAGAACATACGGATGGTATCCGACATTTCGTGGCCGACAAAGAGCACGTAGCGATGAGCGTCTACCTGGTCTGCCGTGCCCGTCTCAAGATGTACCTCGCCGTAACCACCAAGGGAGGTTTTATTCCACCACCCGGCAGACGAAGAGGCACCCTCTTCAACCGCCTGCGCGGTGGCTTCTACAGCTTCCGCAGTACCCTCTAGTTGATTTTTGAGCGTTGCGATTTCGCTCTGCTGCTGTTGTATAATTTTCCACATCTCTTCGGGAGATGGTGTTTTATGGTCAGCAGCAATTGCTTGACCGGATGCACCCATTGCTATGATTGCCAAAGCTGCACAAAGCTTGTTGAGGTGTCTCATTGGCTTAGTTTTTCCTCCTAGTAATAGAAAGGGTCAAATTCAATGAAAACAAAAACATTTGTACTGAGAATGCGCATTATTTTCATTACAAATGAGAATGATTCTCATCCACTATGAGAATTATTCTCATTTGCATATATCGTCAAGCCATTAAATGACATCAATTGCGCCATTGACGTATTGATGTTGCAAAAATGACATATCAGTGTTGTAAAAAATCCGAAGATTGAATCTACTCTAACTTCAACCTGGCTAGCGATTTACCCTGGAATCTAGTGACCAGCAAAAAGGAACGAAATATGGGAAAACATTTAGTTTCCGTAGATCGCTCGATCCCGTTGTCGAAATGCCCACATGAGGGGCACAACCGCTGGCATCCAGACATCGCGCCGATGATCCATCTGCGGGATGGTGATGAGGCGGAAATTCATACCCGGGATTCGTTCGATTGCCAAATTTTTGAACCCATGCGCAGCGAAGATTTGCTGAAAGCCAATATCGGGCGTGCCCATCCGTTGACCGGGCCGATTTTTGTCGAAGGTGCAGCGCCCGGTGATTTGTTGGCTGTCGATATTCTCGACGTCATATCACACGATGTGGGGTTTACGGTCATCTTCCCCGGATTCGGGTTCTTACGTGATCTCTTTACTACGCCCCACCTCATTCATTGGGAAATGCGCGAGGGCTGTGCCATCTCGGCGGAACTTCCCGGCGTACGTATACCGGGCGCTCCGTTTTTTGGAGTAATGGGGCTAGCGCCATCGCATAACCTGCTTCAGCGCATCAACCAGCGCGAGGAACGCCTGCAAGAGGCGGGGGGCGCAGTTTTCCTACCCGATCCTCACATGGCGGTACCAGCCAATCCCGCTATCGCTAACGAGGCATTAAGAACCATCTCTCCGCACGAGACCGGCGGGAATCTCGACATCAAACAGTTCGTCAAGGGGACAACTGTCTATTTTCCAGTCTATCAGGAAGGGGGGCTATTTTCGGTTGGAGACGCCCATTTCGCCCAGGGCGATGGCGAATCCTGCGGCAGCGCCATCGAAACTTCGGCTATCCTGCATGCCCGATTTCGGATCCTGAAGGGAGAAGCTGGTCGGCGTAACCAACGCGATGTTTCTTTCGGTAATGAAGGTGCAGCACGCGCGCCACTTGATAGTTCGAGCCGTTTCTACGCGACCACTGGAACCTGCATCACGGACGGTGGCGAAAACCTTTCAGAAGACCTCTCGCTCGCGACACGAAATGCGTTGCTGAACATGATCGACTATATAAGCGACCAATTCGGCTTTTCGCGCGAAAATGCCCTCGCCTTGGCAAGCGTGGCGGTAAATCTACGTATCAGTCAAATCGTGGACGTGCCCAATCTGACTGTTTCAGCTTTTTTGCCGTTGGAGATTTTTGACGAACCGATATAGAGGCAAACGACGCCAGGAAAATGCCTGACGCGGGTCAGAAATAAACTGAAATCTTAGTCTTAGCTAGGCCTTCCTCGTAGCGTTTGCCAAACATCGCCATCAAAAATATTTGCTTCCTACTGAACAATAAACGCTGCGGGGACTGCCCACTCTTTAATTTGCTGTTGCATTCAACCTGAGCCCTGAAAAAGAGGTGAAATGCAATGGTCGCAGCGACTTATTTTTTGTGGTTCAATTTACGGCAAATCGGTGGTTTTTCCGAACCCGCTGGTCTCGGAGTACTCTATGACGGTTGCAACACCAGTTGACGCACAATTCAAAGCCCTCAGGCAAAATATGGTTGGTCAGGTAGCAAGCCATGTCAGCCTGGTCGCCGACCGAACGGGCAGAGATGGGTTGGCAGAAGCGGTGATGTCAGCACTTGAAAGAGTACCGCGCCACGAGTTCGTGCCAGTCGAAATGAAACTCTATGCTTATCTTGACTCGCCGCTGCCAATCGGCCACGGCAAGACAATTTCACAACCATTCATTGTCGGACTAATGACAGACCTGCTTGAATTGTCAAACGGCCACAAAGTTCTGGAGGTTGGCACCGGGCTCGGCTATCAGACCGCCGTATTGGCGGAACTTTCACAAAAGGTCTATACCATCGAGATCCTTGAGGAGCTCGCTGCCGAGGGTCAACGGCGTCTTGCGGCCAGCGGCTATAGCAATATTTATTTCCGCGTTGGAGATGGAAATCACGGTTGGCCGGAACACGCACCCTTCGACCGCATCATAGCGACCGCCGCGCCCGAACTAATACCGCCAGCGCTGCTGCAGCAGATCAGGCCAGGCGGACGCATGATCATGCCCGCCGGTCTGGAGGATGATCAGCAGCTTCTGCTACTCGAGAAGGAGGAGTGCGGGAAAATTACGACGCGTGAAATCTTGCCCGTGCGCTTTTCGACTCTGACATCGAAAGCATAAAAATGCTCAGAACCCTAGTATGACGAGTTCGCAAACAGATTGAGAAATAAATGAGTAAAAGACGATTGAAGTTTTGGGGCTGGGGCTACGAAGACCAAACCCTTTCCGAAATACAAGCGCGTCAAATTGCCGAACGCATCAGTGCCCTGACTGGGCTTTCGCCGGAGGGTTATGTACCGCCGCCGAAATTGAGCGAAATCGAGCTCTCCACGCCACGGCTGACACCACCCTGCGCTCTTGAATCCATCTGTTCTACAAGTGCCTATGACCGCGCCGCACACACCTATGGCAAATCTTATCCTGATTATATCCGCGCCTATGAGCGCGATTTTTCAACAGCACCCGATATCGTCGCCTTCCCAGAAACAGAGAACCAGATTATTCAACTGCTTGATTGGGCCGATGGTGCAGGCGCCGCCGTTATCCCATTCGGCTGCGGCTCAACTGTTGTCGGCGGTATTGAACCGGTGGTTGGCGGTGGTTTCAGGGGCGCACTCACCATCGACATGCGGCGTATGGCAAAAGTACTAGAAATCGACCCAACGGCGCGCGCCGCCCGGATCCAGGCCGGTGCGCTCGGGCCTGATCTTGAAAGGCAATTGAAGCCTTCAGGTCTGACACTCCGGCATTTTCCACAAAGTTTTGAATTTTCGACCCTCGGCGGCTGGATCGCGACCAGATCCGGTGGTCATTTTGCGACGCTATATAATCACATCGACGATTTGGTGGAAAGTCTGCGCATGATCGCCCCAGCCGGTACAGTAGAAAGCCGCCGGTTACCTGGCTCCGGTGCCGGGCCAAGCCCGGACAGGCTAATGATCGGTTCCGAGGGTTCGCTTGGCATCATCACCGAGGCCTGGATGCGACTGCATCAAAAACCGACCTTCCGTGCCTCGTCAGCAGCTCGCTTCACCAGTTTCGAGACGGCGACCAAAGCCGTTCGAGCCATAGCGCAGGCCGGTCTCTGGCCGTCAAATTGCCGCCTAGTCGATGCGGAGGAAACCAAACTCGCCGGCGCCGGCGACGGCAGCTTCCATATGGTCGTGCTTGGCTTCGAATCCAGCGACCATCCGGTTGATGCCTGGATGGACCGCGCCCTAGAATGTGTGCGCGATCTGGGAGGTGAATTTGACACCGCAGGCGAGCGCGATACCACTGCGGACGCTTGGCGTAAGGCCTTCATCACCGCACCCTTTAAGCGTGAGGGACTGATTTCCTGTGGCCTAATGCATGATACCTTTGAAACATCTATAACCTGGGAAAGGCTCGCCGATTTTCACGTCAAAGTGAAGACGGCAACGGAGGAAGTCATTCAACGAACCACTGGCAAACCTGGTCATGTAAGCTGCCGCTTCACCCACGCCTATACGGATGGCTGCGCGCCCTATTTCACCCTCCATGCTCAGCCAACACCGGGGCAAGAAGTATGCCAGTGGACGGAAATCAAGACGGCGGCCTCTGACATGCTTATGCGCGAGGGGGGCACGATCACCCACCACCACGCCGTCGGACGCGATCACATGCCGTGGTATAGCGGCCAGCAACCAGCGCTGATAGGTGATGCGCTAGCAGCAGTGAAAGATCGACTAGACCCCAAGGGCATGCTGAATCCGGGCGTTATCGTCCCGCTCCGGTAACCGCAAAACTATTGATGTACACTTCGCCTATCGCCAGCAAAAACACTCTGAAGGCCCAGCTACAGCGAAACGAATCTTTACCAGACTCTTTCGCCAGAATTGAGCCAAATTGATCCAATAATTTGGCAAGCGTTCCGTCTAGCCCAGGCTCCACAACGGGCTCCAGTTTTACAGCGAGTTGCCGCGTCTTATTTTAGCGCCATACTAACCTTATTACCTAAATCACTGGCGGCAGAGTTGGCTGAAAAGCGCAAAAGCTATTCTTCGACCGGCACAACATTGATGCCGGCCGGCGAACTCATCTCCATCACCACGAAATCGTCAG
>PBDG01000027.1 GCA_002717225.1 Rhodospirillaceae bacterium
CGTTTAACCCGAGCAAATTGCGACAGCCTGACCGCTATCCGGCTGGCCGATAACATGCAGAGCCTAAATGTTTCCAACGCAGCAGCTATAGCTCTTCATGAATTACAAAAAGATAGATTTTCGTTTTAATATAATTTCTTAAAAAAAGTATTTAATATACTAATTTGGCATACGTAACGCGGATTACATGGTAAATTGAATACCTGTTGGCCGGGCGAAAGTAATTTTTGGCGAACAATTCATTCATTCGCCGGATGACAATGTAGTTCCGTACAGAAATGATCCGATCTATGTTCAATAAAGTGCCGGCTTAGCTCAGTTGGTAGAGCGCGTGATTTGTAATCACGAGGTCGCGGGTTCGATTCCTGCAGCCGGCACCAATTTTATTTAATAATATCAGTTGTTTAACGAAACTCCCGCTACGGCGGGTTTTTCTTTTTTAGGCTCAAGTGTACACTGGGTGTACACCGTAACGCTGTTGCTGCGCAAAATAGTCAGAAATATTTTTGTGACTCTTTAAGCCGTTTTTTGTCTTAAGTTGCCCCCTAGCAAAACCGCCGCGCTTTCGGCACCTTCGCGTCACACAGAAAAACGCGAGGGCAAAAATGCTGAGAGAAACATAAATTCTACGCTGGGCAGAACTGAAAGCGATTCTCGGTCTCAGCTGTTTGCCCTAGCGCTATTTAGGCGGCGGCTGAATGAATTCCACGGTGATGCCATCGGCGTCGCGAGTATAAACCACTCTGCCGCCCTTATTAGGTCCACGATCAAGGTCCTGTACCGGTCCAAGGGCATACACACCAACCTTCTCGGAAGCTGCAATGGCCGCGTCGATATCATCAACATCGAAGGCGACGTGTGCAAAGCCCGTGTCGCAGGGCCGCGACTCCAACTGACGCCGGCCGTCTGGTCCAATATATTCGATTAACTCGATACGGTGGCCGGGCGCCTGAACATAAGCTACCTCGATGTCTGCACCGGGGATTGCTACCACCCGGGCGATGAATTCAGGGTCGCGCGACGAGCGGTTCAGCAACCTAAAACCAAGAACATCGCAGAAGAATGACAACGATCGGTCCAGATTAGACACGGTGAAGCTGGTATGGTTAGTCGCTGAGATCGTAAAATTGGCCACTGCATTCACTCCAAACTTTCAAATTCCCGTTGCACAAGAATCATGCCCTGCCCCCTGCTTCAACCGCGTCAGAGCGTTGTTACCTTCACCACCCAAGGCAATAATAGACTAGGACGTCGAATACTCAGACTGCAAAAATTTGTGTTCTAGGCTGCGGTAAACATCCGCCCCCAGCCCCTGATACGCGCCGGATCGGTGCCAGCAAGACGCATACTGGCCCAAAGCGAAGCGGAAATACTATCAATTAATGGAATTCCGGTCTCGCGCTCCATCGAATCAGCGAGAGGAGCACCACTGATATTGGTACACATAGTTGTGATCGCCTGGGGCTCACTCATGGCAACTTCTCGGATAAGATCGCTCCATATTTTGTCTCCGATAGCGGCATAAGTGAACACGTCATCGCGACCAAGATGTGCTTCGCCCACGCATTTAAAACCGGCTTCCGCATATTTTTCCATGATTTGAGTCTGCATATCACCCATATAGGGGGTGACCAGACCGAACTTTGTTACCCCGGCAACACGAAACCAATCGGTCACAGCCTGGGTCGCACTTGTCACTGGCACGCCGACTGCATCGCTAACTGTAGCACAGAGAATTTTGTCCTTTTCTATTCCTAGCCAGCCGCCTGCAGTGCCGTTCCAGCAAATCGCATCCACACACGCATCTGTCAGAAGGTGCGCTGCGGCAACCATCGACGCTGCATCGAACTGGCCGTTGGCATCCTCGCCCAGAGAGAGCCGGGTGACGGAAACCCGGCTAAAATGCACCGTCACATCAGGAATATCCCGCAACAACCTGTACGTCACTGGTTCCAAGACCGTGTTCAGTGACGGCGTGATCATGCCAAGGCGAACTCCCATAAAATACATCCTAACTATTTATCAACGTCAGGAGCGCTTGGCTTAAAAAACCAAGACACATAATTGCCCTGTTTCTCCCCGACCATGCGGCGTTATGATGGCGTCCCAGCAACGTTTTTTAAAGTAGATATGAACCTCCAGCTTACGACGTTTTCTATTTCCGCTCAGGATGACCGGGACGGCAGTCTCGGGGTTGCGGTCTCAACCAAGGTACCCGCTGTCAGCAGCCTGTGTCCATTTGTCCAGTATGGCGCCGGTGCAGTCTCGACCCAAGCATGGGTCAATCCCAATCTCGGGCCCCTTATTCTAAACCGACTCGAAATTGGCGAATCTGCAGAAAATGCCCTCACATACGTCATGGCAGCTGAAACTGATCCTGAACTACGCCAAGACGGCGTGGTTGACGCGCAGGGCGGTTCAGCAGCTTTTACTGGAGCCAAGACGGAGGGCTGGTCCGGCCATCATTGCGGTCCTAATTATAGCATTTAAGGAAATATGCTGGTCAGTGAGGACACCGTCGCGGCAATGGTGACAGCCTTTACCACCCCCTGTGAGAGGCAAACACTTGGTGAGCGTCTTCTGATTGCATTGGNAGCAGGACAGGCCGCAGGTGGCGACAGCCGGGGTAAGCAGTCCGCCGCCCTAATCGTTCNCGGTCNAGAAGTTTATCCAATCGTTGACCTGCGAGTAGATGAACACTCTGATCCGGTAAATGAGTTAAGGCGTATTTATGAAATTGCACGATTAGAATTATTTCCTTTCGTCGCCGCGNTACCGACGAAAGAAAACCCCCGGGGAAATTTNTCTGCCATACGTGCCGACATGGCNCCAAAATCTTAATGTTTGCTGATAGCACTAACTCTATCTTGCAACTCAAAGCGAATTCAGGGATGATTCGGTCATAGAAATTAATTTTCGGAGAGCAAATTCATGAGCAGTCAAGATCCTGAATCTTCATCCGATTACGGTTGGAAAGAATCTCAAGCAGAATCGACCCCTCGCCGCTCGGCAACGCACAATCTTGTTGCTGCAATTGTTTTGATTGGGCTTGTTAGCCTTCTGTTTTGGCTAAAGGCCGTCGTGTAAACACCCAGACCGAACGAACAGCGATTGAACGGGGGCCACATCGCCATACCGTTTAGCCGCTTAATTCGATTTTTTTTGNAGCCTAGAACAGAACTACATGTCCTGTACTAGGCAAGNTCACAGTTAAACAAAAAAAACCGGGCTGCCAAAACTTTTGGNGGCCCGGTTTTTCGTATCGGAATCTAGGTGCCCGCTCCGCACGCCGCACGAACTATTTGTGCGGCGTGCGAATGCGAACAGTGTGTTATTTAATAGTCTAGCCAGTCGCCAAATTTTTACGCCGCCAGAACAACCAGATGATGATGCCAAGTGCGATCAATCCAGCNAGTCCGCCGTCGCCTAACTTGTCGACGATATTCATGATGTTTGCAACAATATCGCCCGGCAAGAAATCCACTTGCCGTCCGAACAAGATTTGCAAAACGATACCTATCGCGATGAGCAACATGCCAACTTCGACAAGCTGTCCCATCCATTTTTTAACAGTATCCAAAACGTCAGGCATGCCCCTACTTCCCTCGTTATTTCTAGGGTAATCGGGTGGTTGTCAATAAAAGTAAACCCGATGATTGATCCGACATCATCCAATTCAATTTGTAAACTAGCTAACGTGACGAAACGTTTTTACGACGAGTTCAAAATTCATGTTAGCCAATTCCGGAACCCACTCACAATCCAAAATTNATCTTNAAATACTGAAAATTAANTATTATAATTCAATGCGTTATTTAATTTTTCCAGAACAGGTCACTGGCATTATTTTGGTATAGGGGAATGATTAATATGGCCAACTAAAGCCACACCAGANCTATGTTGCAANAATGCAACAGTAGTGGCATGTNGTGCCCNAAATGGTCATTCTCGATTCGATTTCAGCGACTCGACAAANCATCCTATCNNCACCCTAACGGAGGAAAATCGTCCTATTTNTTGGGNGGCGAAACGGCTCCAGTACGTTCAGTAATCAAGCCATAATGTTCAATGCGGCGGTGAGCATCAAAGTTAAAAATGGTTTCCCGGATATATTTTCCGCGATCCATGTCACACTCCGCGACGATCACCTCATCGCCTTCCGTTACCGCCTGAGCAACTATCTCGCCCGTTGGCGCAATGATACAGCTTCCACCCATATGGTGAACGCCCTCTTCTACGCCTGCCTTTGCACTTGCCAACACCCAGGTACCATTTTGATAAGCGCCAGCTTGCATGGATAAATGGTTATGGAACATTCCAAGGTGGGGCGCTTCGGCCTTTGCTAAGGGATTAGTACTTGGCGTGTTATAGCCGAGCATGACTAGCTCCACCCCTTGCAGGCCCAAAACACGATATGTTTCCGGCCATCTGCGGTCGTTACAGATGCACACGCCCATTACCCCACCCATGGAGCGAAACACTGGAAAACCCAGATTACCTACTTCGAAATACCGTTTCTCCAGATGCTGATGCGGTTGATTTGGTTGTGGTTCGGCATGGCCCGGAAGGTGAACCTTCCGATATTTTCCGACAATTTTACCGTTGTCATCAATCATGATTGCAGTGTTAAAGCGATGTGTCTCGCCGTCTTCGCCAATAAACTTTTCGGTGTAACCTAGATGGAACCCAACACCCAAATTCTTTGCCTCATCGAACAGAGGTCGAGTCTCATTCGACGGAACTTCAGTTTCGAAGAAACTATCGATTTCTTCTCGGTTATCCAATACCCAGCGAGGAAAGAAGGTCGTGAGGGCCAGTTCCGGAAACACCACAAGCGAGGCACACCTTTCATGCGCCTGGCGTAGCATAACAATCAGGCGCTCAACTACTTGCACACGGCTTTCGTTGCGGGCGACGGGTCCCATTTGAGCCACTGCGGCGGTCAAAGTTCTGGGCATGCNCTGGTGCCTTACCGTTTTTNTNACNTAGTAAAAATTGTCGAAATAGAAGAGCCGTTAGTTTTCCCGCGCACCGACGTGTCGGTGCGCAGGCCATCAAACAAACTTTCCCGCGTAAACGCCCTTTTCCTGCGCCCCCTGATAGAGGATAGCGTTGTGCGCTTCGTTTGCGGCAATGTAATTGGCGATTGCCGAATCGGANAGATTTTCGTCCGGTCCAGTTTCGTGGTCAAAATGGCCGTATGTATCGCTCCCACGCACCAGCATTGCTCGATCGCGTCCGTGAATTTGGTGTAAATGGGTAGGGATATAACGCACTGTGAAGCCCATCCGCCGGTCGTTGCCCCTGTTCGGGCCCGAACCATGAATAACGCGGATATGGTGAAGCGACACCTCCCCCGGCTCTAGCACGATATCAACCGCGTTATTCTCATCAAATTCGCTCTCAACCTCCTGGCCACGAGTGAGAAGACTATTCTTATTATAGGTTTCGCGATGAGGAATTTGCCCTTCGAGGTGACTGCTCGGCAGGATTTTCATTGCACCCGAGGCGACAGTCGCTGGAGATAATGCGACCCAAACATTGACCACTTCCGGTCCGCTCAAACCCCAATAAGTCGAATCCTGATGCCAACCGACATAATGCTGATCACCTGGGTCNTTAGTAAAAAACAACGACGCCCAGCAGAAAATATTGGGGCCTATCAAGTCTTCCACCGCATCTAAAATGGTATCGTTACGAACAATACCTTCCAGACTTTTGAGTAAGAGATGCGGCTTGTGACGAAAGGCACCGCCAATATCATCGAGCCTCTCGCGCTCGACTTTTTCCACGTCGCGTCGGACGTTNGTAACTTCGTCGGNACCTAGTGCCCGAATGGGAAAGTAAAACCCATCGCGTTCATATTGTTCGATGGCAGCTTGCGACAATATTTTCGGCATGGTCCGCTTCCTATTTAGTTGGTGCGAATTGGGCTTCCATCTCTTTGCGAATTGTGACTGCTTGTGTAGTTAAATCAATATNTACGTCGGCCCAACGGATNATTTTATCGCATGCCACATCGCGCTTGAGCGTTACGCCATTCGCTAATCCGATAGGAAGAGCATCAGCTGAAATGCTCGCCAGCGCAGGCATCAGGGTCCCAAAAACTGTGAAACCACCCTCACCGTCTAGCAAATCACCAGTTCTGAGGTTGCGCTTGGCGGTGGCTACGGCATCACCATTAAATCCTTCCGGCACACCGGTTGCCTCACCGCGCAAGGCCGCGNAGGCAACGGAAATGCCGAGCTCAAGACCNATCAGGTGGAACGGCTTGTAAATCGCTGCATAGCGTCCACTTTGATCTGTGCGGATGCCATATTCCTGAAAGCTTGTCATCGCATATTCACTCGGTGCCTCGAAAACGGTATATACCCCCCAGCGTAGGTCACCATGGATCTCCGTGCCGTCGCGCGCATGGCTGGAAATCACCTCTACCTGACCCTTATGATGCAAGAGGCCACCCTCTTGCGTGGGACAAAGACATTCGGCCAACTCCTCTGTTCCGATCGCAGGAAACGAGAGTCCCCCCGGTGCCGGCGTTAGACCAGTTGCATTGGCAACCGCCGTCATCTCGATGGCAGATTTGGTGCCATCGAGGAAGGAGTTGAACATCTGAGCGTTGAGCCCATGCTTTACTGCATGGTTTGCATCAATACCGTAATGGGACCAAACATCGTCTGGCGTAACATAGTGGTAACCAGGAAGATATTTGGTTCCTTTTCCCGCCGCTACCACGGGAAACCCGCTCGCCCGCGCCCAATCAACCTGCTCCGCAATAAGTGCCGGTTGATCACCATAAGCAAGGCTATAAACTACGCCTGCAGCCTCGGCCTTGCGCGCCAACAGCGGACCGGCTAAAGCATCCGCCTCTACATTGACCATTATAATATGGCGACCCTGAGCGATAGTGCACAACGCGTGTTGAATGCCGGCTGTAGGATTTCCGGTAGCGTCAATAATCAAATCAAGTCCATCTGATTTGATCAACGCATCGGTGTCCTCTGTGATGTATGTGGTGCCAGAACTTAGCGCATCACCGAAACTCGAGGCGTTGGCTGTATTGGCCGGCCAGCCTGCCGCAGCAAGCGCCTTGTGTCCACGTTCAGCGCTAAGATCAGAGATCGCCATGACATGCATTCCTGGCGTGTACCGCAACTGAGCGAGGAACATAGTGGCAAATTTACCAGCACCAATTAAGCCAATGCGAATTGGCCGCCCTTCGTCGCCACGTTTTGCCAGCAAACGATGGAGATTCATGAGCTACCTCGACGTGCGACTGTTGCCACCCTGTCGATAGCGAGTGTGCCATCCCTGGCACTACCAGAAAGAATCACACCATAAATTTCCTCGGCAGTCTTTCGAGTAACAAATTTTTCGGCCACATCTTCAAGTACAGCTTCCGGAGATCGCTTTAAGGGGTCTCCATAGCCCGAGCCGCCATTGTCGATAGAACGAACAAATTCACCGGCCGCAATGGTGAGCATGACACCGTTGGGCTGAAATTCCTCGGAACCGTCAGCCTTGATATGGCCATGATAGGCTTTGTTGGCATCGCGCCCACCAAGTACGCCCTTTGGCGGGTTTATCGTGCCCCCACCCATGATGCTCACCGTCATTGGATCAAAACGCGGTCCGAACAACACTTCGGTGGCCGGGCCACCACGCTGCCGCCCTGCCCCGCCAGAATCCGGCAGCAAGCGTTGCGAGCGAATGAAGACTGGGAAGCGCTGCTCATCAAATTCAATACTATCGCGATGCAGCAGGCCCGCACCACCGGGCGTCAACAAATAGATCATGCCATCGTTGTTAGGTTGCGCTGGACCGCCGCCCCCCATGACGTAAACCTGGTTGATATAACTCATTCCGCCGCGGCGCTTATCGGTGCCAGAAATCACTCCCATGCCTGCAGCAAAACAAAGATTTCCCTGAGACATGCCATAGCCATCGCCAAGCTGCGTGAAGGCCGATTGGGTGAGATTAACAACCACATCGGCTATGCTTGTGGTAGCCAATGAACAGCAATGCGGAAAGCGTGGGATGCCGACCACGCAATTTTCACGCAAACGAACCTTTACCCGGCGAAAACTACCGGCGTTGGCCGGCAAATCAGATTCGAGATTTTCGAACACACCCTGAATTGCATTGGCGCTGGCACAAGCTTCGGTGAGATTGAGACCAGCTTCAATGCAATTTGGGTTATCACGTAAATCGACTATGACCATTCCAGCTTCAGGATCGATATCTATCTTCACCGTTAAATCAACGCCCTCTGGCAAAAAAGGTTCAATAGGGTCGTGAGTGCCGTGATTGATCAGCTTGCCCTTTGGGAGCTTGCGGATAGCATTCAGCGCTCGGCGCTCGGCATAATTAAACCAATCTTTGATGAACTGTTTGGCCCGATTTATTCCGTATTTCTCAACAAAGGACTTCAGCCGCCGCTCGCCGATACGCGCCGCGCCCAATTGCGAAAGATAATCGCCATACCATTGATCAGGCACGCGGATACGCCTTCGGCACATGCGGATGATATCCTCATTGTCTTTTCCGTCGCGCTGGATTCGGACGCAGGGAAAAATTAATGCCCCCTCCTCGTAGACATCCCTCGCCCGTGGAGTATAAGTCGTCGGAATCGAATCACCGCAATCCGCCTGATGCCCTTTTACTGTAACGGTGAATAGATGTGAGCCTGCGACGAAAACCGGTACCATAATCGACCAATCAGCAGCATGGCTGTTACCGTCATATGGATCGTTGTGGAGATAGGCATCGCCTTCGCGGTAGTCAGGATGCTCACGAGCAATGGAAGCGGTCTGCAGGTGAGAACCAAAGATATGTGCCGGGATGCCTTCGGCAGTAGCTAGCAGTTCGTTTTCTGCTGTGACTATAGAGCAGGAAAAATCACGTGACTGGCCGATCACTGCAGAACGCGCGGTGCGCATCACTACTCCCTGCATTTCCCGCAGGATGGCATCAATGCGGTTTGCCATGATCGCAAGTTCTACGGGATCGATTGGCCTGTTCCCCTCAGCCACGGTTCCCTTAGCGTGGGGCGTGGTGTCAAGAATATAGTTACCGGCAGGGCTCACTTCAGCAGCCATACCAGGATAGACAACAATAGTAGTTGTCGGTTCCTCAATAATAGCAGGCCCAAAAATCTTCGACCCAGGAGGCAATAGAGCAGCACCGTAGATGGGCGTCTCAAGCCTGCCATGGGTTCCAAAATACGCATAGATCATACGCACAGCTTCTCTTGCTATGCCATGCGCCACACCGGATGATTGAGGCTTTGGTTTATCTAGCCGCGCACTCAAACGGCCTTTCCAATGTAGGCATTCGAGCATGCCGCCCTCTTCTTTGACCCCATAAAGTCGCTCGTGCACCTCATGAAATTTCTCGACCAGCATCTCCAATGTTGTTGGATCCTTAAAATTTGCTGTATCCAGCTCAATCTCAGTTTCCCACTGCTGATTAAGGTAACGCGCATCAACGAAGTACTGTCGGTCGAAGCGCGTGATGCCACGTCTGCGCAAACCATCAGCGAACTTATCCATCTGACGTTGAAGATCAGCCAAGGTGTCAATTGCCATCTCGGCCTCCCAATGATCGGTGCGAATATATTGGCTGGAGCTAAATTCAGCGACGATATCCGAATATTGTGCACCGCTGGCACTCAAGACACCGGCAGTCTTGGGGATTAGTACCTTGCGACAACCAAGTGCCTCTGCAATTGGCATAATATTGAGCCCCGCGGCGCCGCCACCAGCCACGAGGATACTCTCACCCGGATTAACCCCCTCATTAACGGTAATTTCCTCAATTGCCTTAATCATGGATTCACTGGCGATACGGATGATCGAGAACGCTGCCTCTTCGAGCGAGATAGCAAGCTCCGCAGCAATCTCACCGACAACGCGCTTTCCGGCTTTAATATCAAGCGGCATACGACCGTCGAGAAAATGTTCCGGGTCTATATAGCTAAGCACCACGGCAGCATCGGTGACGGTCGCCTTGTCACCGCCGCGGCCATAGCAGGCCGGTCCCGGTGCAGCTCCGGCACTTTCAGGCCCAACACGCAACAAGCCACCGGAATCGACCCAAGCAATTGAGCCACCACCGGCTCCAACGCTGCGAACATCAACCGAGGATAGTCCAAGGTTGTGGCCGTAGAAGAGCGGTCCGAGCCAGGTTTCCCTAGTAAATTTGACCTCTCCGTCGCGTACCAAGCTTACATCAAAGGTGGTGCCGCCAGTATCGACGACAAGAAGGTCTGAGGAGAGATTTTCTGCCTCAGCAAATGCGATACCAGCGCGCGGTGCCATGGCGGGGCCAGACTTCACCATATAGATTGGTCGTTCAGCAACATCCTCGACATGCATCACACCACCCGAGACAGTACTTACGAGCAATTCGCCGGCGAATCCGAACTTTGTAAGATCAGTCCATAATTCACTTAGGTGAGCCTGCATGCGGGGCTTCAGCGAAGCATCAATCGCCGTTGAGGAGGCACGTGGATATTCTCTTAGTATTGGATTGATGCGGTGCGACAAAGTGTAAGGTACCCCTGGCATCACGTCCTCGATTAACTCACCAATGCGTTCCTCATGTACATTGTTCTTAATTGACCAGAGAAGACAGACCGCGACCGCCTCAACACCAAGTTGCTTTAGTCGGTACAAATCGCCACACACGCTATCTTCATCAAGTGGCACCGCCACGCCGCCTTCAGCCGTGACGCGTTCCGGCACCTCCACGGTAAGGCTGCGCGGCACATAAGGTTTGAGTGGATCAATATTCATTTCGAAGGGGTTCAGCTTGCCGCCCTGCCGATAAACGAGAATATCTGGGAAACCTTCGGTGAGCAGCATCGCTGTTTTGGCGGTGGTGCCCGTAACAATCGCGTTGGTAGCCCATGTAGTGCCATAAATCAGCACCTCGGCACCCTTAATTAACGCATCGAGATCGAGCGTCATGTTGCGTGCCGCATCCTTCAAGCCCTCGATAACTCCCCCTGAACTGCGCATTGGTGTGCTTGGAGCTTTACCTAGAGCAAGTGCACCAGCCTTATCGGAGACAACAATATCGGTGAAAGTACCACCGGTATCGACGGTTATTCTGTAATTCATACGATCCGCGTCTTACTGGAGGTTTAGTCAATACGGGAGACTATATAGCGTATTGCGCCGCAAGCTAATTTCAATTCGCGTTGCGATATCGCGTTGCCCATGCTTACTGTCTCAAAACACGAATCTCATAAGCGCCTATATGATCCAATCCCATCGTCTCGTTGCGTTCTTTGCCTCCTTACTCGTTGTTGGAGGCCTGGCCGCCTGTGCTGCAAAGGCCGAAGACAGCATAAATATCGGTATCCTTGCGGAACTTAGAGGCTTCTATGGGTCCTTTGGTATGGACGCCAAGCGGGGCGCTGAAATGGCCCTTGCCGAGTTCGGCGGGCGCGCCGGCGGTAAATCTGTAAATCTGGTCTTCGAAAACCCCGATAACCTGGCGAGCAAAATCGTCGAGCGCGCGCAAAAGCTTATCCGCGAAGCAGGTGCCCAATTGATCGTCGGACCCCTCACTGGGAGTGGTGGTAAAGCATTGAAGAAACTCGCCAAATCTATTCCCGATATTACGTTCATAAACGGTGCTTCTGCAGCCCGCGACCTCACCCTTCTAGAACCAGTAAGCAACTTTTTCCGTTTTACCACAGATTCCGCACAGTGGATGGCAGGCTTAGGACGCTACGCATATTTTAACAAAGGTTACCGTCGTATCGTGACGATTGGTGAAAATTATTCCTTCCCCTATACACAAGTAATGGGTTTTTTAGTCGAGTTCTGCTCGGCAGGCGGGCAGGCTGCGGAAATGTTTTGGCTACCGCTCAGTGATAAGCCATTTGATGCTGTTAGTACTAAATTGGAAAACATCGAGGCGGATGCAATCTTCGTCGCCCTCAACGGTGGCAATACGGCAGTTTTTCTAGAACATTACTGGAAAAGCGGCGGCAAATTACCCATCATCGGTGGCTCAACTACATTCGACCCGATCCTCCTAAATTCCAAATCTATCTTCCATACTCGCCTGCCTGGCTCAATTGCCGCCGTGCCAGTGAGCAACAGTGATGAGAGAATCGCCTGGAAGGAATTTGCCGGTAGCTATCGCGAGCAATATCCGGACGCCGCCGAGACACCTTCGATCTTCGCTTACAATTACTACGTCAATACCAAGGCAGCGCTTCTTGCGCTCGAAGAAGCGGATGGCGACCTCGCGAATGGACAGCGCAAAGTGCGTAAGGAATTAGCGAATCTTAACTTCGAAACTCCTGCCGGGCCGGTCTCGCTTGACGAAAATCGCCAGGCAATAGCCAATAACTTGATTATCGAGATAGTGGTTGGCAACGACAAGCAGCTTAAACAGAAAGTTGTGAAGACAGTAACCACCGTAGACCAAACACTTGGTCTCGGACGCGACCGGTATCTTGCGCTGGGCGTACCGGGGCCCCGTACACCAAGTTGCCCCTAAACCCGCTAAAGCTCGCCAGAGAGACCAACTCTCTCTAACGCCTCTGCACTCGGTCGACCAGAATTATCCCAGCCCATTTCACCATAATAGTCGTGCACCATACGCTCCAGATGGGGCTTAATGGTCTTACCTGCCGCCTGACC
The DNA here is from genome assembly GCA_002717225.1 of Rhodospirillaceae bacterium. GTDB lineage: Bacteria > Pseudomonadota > Alphaproteobacteria > UBA828 > UBA828 > PTKB01. The sequence continues at coordinate 12,663 of PBDG01000027.1, forward strand.
TTCGGTCGGCGCTTCCAGCAATCGATCAGAGACATCAAATTCATCGGCAGCAGTGAAACCGCGCTTAAGTGCTATAATGCGCTGCATATTAATCATCCGTTCGCCGGCCGCGATAGCCTCGTCGGCATCAAAATCATCCCAACCTGTAGCGAGCGCTATGGCTTTTGCTGAATTGGGAACCACATCCTTCACCCCCCAACAGGCGAACCAGCAAACGCCGAGGCAATCCTCCCAAAGTTTCTTGGCTTGGGTCTTTGCCACGGCCTCGGCCTTGCCCTCAGGTACAAAAGGTTTGCCGAATTCGGTATAACCAATGTCTGGCTCAGTAGTCCATGCGTCTACGCCCGGACCTTGCCAGCAAACTCCTGCGCCAGCGACGACCTGACCAAGCAGGACACTCCATGCCGGTCGCCAGTCATGCAGATTAATGCCACCACCCCGGATATGGAGTACACAAGCTTCTGCTGGCGCCCCAAGTATTGAAGCAGCCTCCTTAAGGCCCTTGGCCAACACACGCCCGCCGAAACCCTCACCGGTACACATCTGGTCTATGAGAGTCATGGCCGCATCAAAATTGCCCCAGGTGAGTTCCAGCCCCCCGGTATCCTGAGGTGAAAGTAATTCACGCTCATAGAGCTCAAAGCACATCCCCATAAGAGCGCCAGCAACCGAAGAATCGATGCCCATGCCATCAAAATAGTCTGTCAGCGCCAGCGCTTCATCGGGATCAGAAATACCAACCATAGCCGCCGCGCCCTCTATGTTCTCACCACCGCCGCACATACTTGCGGTGAAGCCGGCGAACTTGCCGCTATTTACTGTGCAATCATAGGAACAGGCTATCGAGCAATTGTAGAATTCCTTAGGCGTCACAGTCCAATCTGCAGCCGCGCGGTCGACAAAATTCTGAGCATATTCAGCACCCCAATTTGGGTCCGTCAGATTTTTACAGCCTATCATGCTCTCATCAGCGACATAGGTGTATATCTTAGTAATACCCCCTTCCTTTAGGAGCGAGCCAACCGCAGGTGAACCTTCGCCATCCTTACGTTCGGCTGTAATTTTGTTGTCCCAATCTTGTGCAACGTCGGCGAAGCCATTGGCATCATGCAGTTTAGGCATATTGGTACCACGAACTGCCACTGCCTTAAGGTTTTTAGAACCCATGACCGCACCTATCCCACCCTTATGAGCTCCATGGTTCCGGTCGTTCTTCACGGAAGCACCGTGAAGCATGGCCTCCCCTGCGGGGCCGATGCAGGCAACACTAAGCTTTTCTTCGTCACCCAGTTCGCGCTTGATCAAACGTTCAGTTTCGCGAGTGTCCTTACCCCAAATATGAGAGGCATCACGGATTTCAATCTTATCGTCATCAACCCATAGATAGACGGGCTTATCCGCTTTACCCTTGAAGACAATGCCATCATAGCCAGCATGTTTAAGATACGCTGCCCAGTAGCCATGCGAATGACCCGTTGCCACCGCATAGGGCGTGTCATAATTCAATGACACAATGGCTAGATTGGAGGAGCTAGGCGCGGCTGTGCCAGTGAGTGGCCCGTTCATCATCATGAAGGGCGCATCGGGATCTGTTGCCTTCATATCGGCTGTGGTTTCATCAAGGATGATGCGCATAGCGAGCCCAATACCGCCTATGTACTTCCGTAAGATCGAATCGTCTAGAAGTGGGTCGTTTTCCCAGCTGCCCTTGGTCAAGTCGACCCGCAGCAATTGCCCTGCATATCCACCCGGCATATCCCGTTTCCTCCGTTTTCGCTCACAAACTGTCTATTGATACAAAATACAGCTGCGAAAGCGTAACAAAATTTTTGGGACTGAGTCACCAAGCACATTTTTTTAGAATGGAAAATGAAGAAGAATTTGACTACCACAAAATTAGAAAAATCATCCGCTAAGTGATTTTCATGGTCTTTACTTGGGTCTGGACGCACTAGCGATAGTCGCCATACAATTATAGAAATACGGCAAATCGTCACGCCTATCTATGATCCAAAAAACCTAGATAATCCGCACCCTTGACCACTCTCGCTATCGTCGCTACCGCGAATATTTTTGCCGACCCTAAGTCGACGCTACGCCTCTTCATTACCAAGAACAACTAGGTTTGAAACTAATAGCCACGATTCATTCCCAGCTCGTGCATGGCAATATAATTCAGAATCATTTCCTCGGAGACGGGCGCGAATCTAAACAGACGCGCATCACGCCATAGACGCTCAACATGCATCTCCGTCGAATAGCCCATACCGCCCATGGTTTGCATCGCCCTCTCGGTACCTTCTGCAGCTGCCTGCGCCGCAACCAGCTTAGCCATATTGGCATAGTGTCCAAATGCATCACCATCATCAAACAGGGCGGCTGCCTGATAGTTCATCACTCTTGCGCACTCTATCTCTGCGTATACCTGGGCAAGCGGAAACTGCAACCCTTGGTAAGAAGAGATAGCCTTATCACCAAATAGCTTACGGCCATTTGCGTAATCTACCGCAAGTCTCAAGGCGAGGTGGACCGTGCCGACGAGCCCAGCCGCGGTGACAATGCGCTCGGTATTGAGCACATCTAAGAGTTCGGGCCAACCTTCATCGAGGGTGCCGATCAGTTCGTCGCCAGAGACCGGAACATTGTCAAAATAAACATTGCTCGCCGGCACGCAGCGCGTGCCAACCTTATCTATGGCGCTATGGCTTACCCCTTCGCGCTCAACATCAATCATGAAGAGAGTGATGCCATCTGTCTTCTTCTTCACCTCCTCAGGTTTCTTAGTGCGCGAGATGACAAGCATCTTTGCCGCCTGTGGCACGGCAGAGATGTAAATTTTCTGTCCGTTGAGTCGCCAGCCATTACCGTCGACCTCTGCAAAGGTACGCAAGTTTAGACTATTAGTGCCCGCGTCGGGCTCGGTCAGAGCCATACAACAGCCAACTTCGCCAGAAATAATCTTTGGTAAAATCTCACGACGCATCGCGTCTGTACCATATTTTGAAATCGAGATACCGCCGAAAATAGGGTTGAGCATATAGAGTTGTGAGAGGGTGCAGCCAGCACCACCTTGGCACAGCGCCTCTACCACAAGCGCAATATCAAGCATGCCGAGTCCAGCGCCACCATGCTCCTCTGGCAGAGCCACACCGCAAAGACCAGCGTCGCAGATCGCCCGCCACATCTCGTGAGGATAATCGCCCTTAGCATCAAGTTTACGCCAATAATCGAGGCCGAATTGCTCGCCAATTTTGGTCGCAGTTTCGACCATAATTTCTTGCTCGGAAGTAAGACGAAAATCCATGCCGTATTAACTCCCGCTGAATTTAGCAGCACGCTTCTCAAGGAACGCACTGCAACCCTCATGGGCGTCGCGGCTGTCGAGTACTAGACTAACCATCGCCTGCTCATGGGCAAGCGAGGCTGGCAGAGACATGTCCTGACCGTCGCCGATAGTGCGTTTCAATATTTTCAGCGCTAACGGTGATTTGACGGCGATCTTTTCAGCCAGCTCCCAGCAGGAAGTCATCAACTCGTCCGCCGGCACCACTCGGTTGGCAAGGCCGAGGCGCACTGCCTCCTCGGCCGTNATTGGCTCACCAGTAAACATCAGCTCCTTAGCACGGCAGAGCGAGATCTGNCGAATTAACCGCTGAGTACCGCCGGCACCGGGAAAGAGGCCAAGGTTGATCTCCGGTACGCCNATNTTTGCATTGTCNGAAACGATACGAATATCGAGCGAGAGCANCAACTCGCAACCGCCTCCAAGCGCCCAGCCATTAACTGCGCCGATAGTAGGCTTTTCGCAAAGCTCTATACGGCGCATGAGACCGTGTATTTCACCAGCGAATTCCTGATAATGGGCTAGCCCTCGGCGCGAATTGAGATCTGCGATGTCACCGCCAGCCACAAAAGCTCTGCCCGCGCCAGTGAAAATAATCACGTGTATTTCCGGATCATTCTCCATCTTCGAGAATGCCGAGCCCATCGCTTCGATGGTAGCGAGGTCTAGCGCATTAAGTTTGTCTGGCCTGTTGATCGTAATGAGTCCGACCGCACCCCTGCGCTCACTTAAAATTACCGTCTCCGACATTGCCTTTTCCCTCGCTGTTGCAACCACTTGCCCAGACGGGCCGGTTATGGCTTTTCTATAGTTGAAAAGATTAGTGGATATTGCCGCCTAAGCAATGGAAGTCGTATGAGCGAGTGGTTTGAAAAACAGAAATTGGGTGACCTACCAGCCCTTGCCGCGCGCCGTTGGGGCAAACGCGAAGCTCTCTACTTCAAGGGGAGACGCTGGACCTACCAACAGTTTGACGCCGAGGTCGACCGCGTAGCACGTGGCCTCATCGCGATCGGGGTCAAGCGCAATGAGCACGTCGCACTATGGATGGTAAACCAGCCGGAATGGCTGTTCCTGATGTACGCCACGGCGAAAATTGGCGCTGTATTGGTGCCACTTAATACACGCTACCGCACTACTGATGTCGCGTATACAGTGAAGCAATCTGAAAGCGCCACCTGGATATCCATGGCGAGCTCCGGACCGATCAACTATCTCGCCATGCTACGCGAGAATCTGCCAGACATCTCTGGCCAAGATAAGGCGAACCTTGATTACGATGAATTTCCTGCTCTCCGCCGGGTGGTTTTGTTCGGTACTGAGCCCGAGCCAGGCATGCTCGCCTGGGACCAGTTGCTGAACGCCGGCGACAAGGTAACGGAAACATTACTCAACGCCCGCGCCGAAGCGGTAGACGCTGACGACACAGTGATCATCTGTTACACCTCAGGCACTACTGGGCACCCCAAGGGGGTGATGCACAGCCATATTATCATCCGAAATCAAATCGACCGTATAAACCGTTTCGGCATCACCTTCCAGGATGTGATCATCAACAATCTGCCAATGTTTCACCTCTACGACTATAGCGAATCTGCATTGACGGCCATGCTATCGGGTGCACGACAAGTAATGATGGAAAGCTTTGACGCAGACAAAACTCTTAACTTAATCGAAGCAGAGCGTGCCACCATCATCCATGGCTTTGATACACATTATAAGGACCTATTTGATTGCCAGATACGTGCTGAGCGCGACGTTTCCTCATTGCGCCTCTGCACCTTCCCTTCCGGCATGGAAAGCTCAATCGCCATCTCTCGGCAGACCCAGACGGCATTCGCACCAACCATTTCTGGTTGGGGCATGACCGAAACTTGGACGTTCGCCGCCAGCTCCTTCACCGACTCCACCTACGAGCAGCGAACCGAAGCGTCAGGATTTCCTATGCCCGGTTTTGAATATCGTGTGATCGACCCCACCACTGGCGAGGATATGCCAATTGGCAAGCAGGGTGAACTACTGGTGCGCAGCTATACGATCACAAAAGGCTATTACAACAAGCCAGAAGAAACTGCGAAGGCAATCGATGATTCCGGCTGGTTTCACACTGGTGACACGGCATTGATCCGCGCAGACGGCCATCTCCGCTTCATTGGCCGCTTCAAAGATATGCTAAAGGTCGGCGGTGAAAACGTTTCGCCGGCAGAGGTTGAAGCTTACCTTTTGCAAATGCCTGAAATCGACCAGGCTGCAGTGGTCGGCTATCCCGACGCGCGCCTCGCGGAAGTCCCCGCTGCCTACATAGTACCAGCTGAAGGTATGAACGCGAACATTGATGCGGTGAAAGCCCATTGTATAGGCAAAATTGCGAGCTATAAAATCCCGCGCCATATTTTTACGGTGGCCAATTTACCAATGACGCCAACAGGCAAGGTACAGAAGCACAAGCTCCGAGCAGATGTGCTCGCGCGACTAGGGTCGCAAGGTTAGGTGCAAGTTCTCGGCGGCCTATTGCGGATAAGGTCGCAATTCGCATCAAACAAGATGCAGCAGTCTGGTGGCAAATGGAGGCGCACCCAGTTGCTATCTACTTCGCCGGCTATAACAGCAATTTCTCCCTCCGGAGTATCCAATTGAAGTATGCTTTTGTCGCCCTTGAGGCGTTTCTCGATAACCCGCCCTTCAAAAATATTGCTGTCTGCCTCCTCCACCCTGATATGTTGCGGGCGAATACCGAGAGTAATTTCGCTACCCTCGAGGGAAAATTTAGAATAGGCCGATAAAACGAGCTCGCTACCGCCAGCGAGGCGAATCGTTGCGAAACCATCCGAATGAGAGAGTACCTCTCCCGACAGAAGATTTATTGGAGGCATGCCGAATAGTCCGGCGATGTCGCAGTCCGCAGGGCGGCGATAGATGAGCTGTGGTGAGCCAGCCTGGGCAACAACACCATAGGACATTACAATGATTTTGTCGGATATTCGAAGCGCCTCTTCGCTGTCATCGGTAGCATAGACGACCGTAGCCCCATCTTCCTTTACCAGGCGCCGCATTTCTCGAATAATACGCTTACGAATAATATCGCCACCCTTTGGATTAACAGCTTGAAAAAGGTAGGCTGCGGGATGGCGCACCCAAGCGCGCGCGATGCCGATAAGATGGCGCTCTTCCTCGCTTACTTTCTTAGGTTTCTTCTTAATAATATCACCAAGACCGAAGCGACAGGCAGCAGATTCAACACGACGGGCTATTTCCTCCTTGTCAATTTTGGCCATGCGCAAGGGAAAACTAATATTGTCGTAAACATTTTTGTGCGGCAACAGACCTTGCTTCTCGAACACCATGGCAACATCCCGCCGACCTCCCTTCAGTTTGGTTACCGAATTACCACCAACAAAAATTTCACCCCTGTTGACTCTCTCAACCCCAGCGATAACTCGCAGCGTTGTAAATTTACCGCTATCGGCGTCACCAAAAAGTACTGTCAGATCACCATCTCGTATGCTCATGTCAACATTATCGAGAAGATAGCGACGGCCTGAGATGCGGGTCACGCCTCGCAGCACTATATCTGCCACCCGACCCGCTCCGACTATACTTTGAGGACAATCTTGCCGTAAAAATCCCGGCTAGCCAGAAGTTCATGCGCGGCCCGCATGTTTGAAAGCGGAAAAGTTTTGGCAACTACCGGTTGGAGTTTGCCCAGCGCAACTAGCCCTAGTACCTCAGTGTTAGTTGACTTAGGTGCAAAATGATTACTGGACATAGTTATCTGCTTGCGGAAGAACTCAATCATATCAAGTTCAACCTTCTCACCAGCATGGGCTCCACATGTGGTGAGGCGTCCGTTAAGACAGAGCGCCGTAAGGCTCTGCTGCAGGATTTTGCCGCCTACCATCTCGATACATACGTCGACACCACGTCCGCCTGTCATCTCCAAAACCGCATCCGCGATGTTTTCCGTCTTGTTATAATTAATCACCTCGTCTGCACCAAGTTGACGGGCACGTTCCAGCTTCTCGTCCGATCCGGCAGTAGCTATGATGCGCGCACCAGCAAGCTTTGCGACCTGTACAGCCGCCGAGCCCACCCCGCTTCCAGCGGCGTTAATTAGTACATCCTCGCCCTGGCGCACTTTCGCTTTCTTGATCACCATCTCCCATGCCGTCGCATAGGCAACTTGCGTTGCAGCAGCATCCATAAATGTTAAATCATCAGGCATGCGGATAACGTTATATTGCGTAACCTTCACATACTCCGCATAAGTACCCCAGCTGGTCACACCAAGTTTATCAAAATCAAGGCAGATATTGTCCATGCCGAGGGCGCAATTACAGATGCGGTGCCGGCACTGACCCAACGAAGTGGTGAGAAATGGCATTACTCTGTCGCCAACTTTATAGGCGGTGACTGCGCTGCCAACCTCAGCAATCATACCTGCTCCCTCACAACCGAGGATATGTGGCATATCGAGGCTTAGATAGCCGGAAATTCCGCCACGCAAGTCGAGGTCAAAATGATTGAGACCGACTGCCTTGATATTAATCAACACTTCATTGGGGCCGATGATCGGTGTTTCAATATCCTCGTAGACAAGATCTTCGGGGCCACCATGCTGGTGAATTACAATTGCCTTCATCAGACTTAAGCCATAACCAGAGTGACACTTTGCCGTTCGCGCGGTGTATCACGCATGATGGCTTCCATGTCTGGATTGTTTCCAACATCATGGGGTACGAGATAACGCCCTTCGAAAGACACCTCCAACTCATTTTCACTGAAGGGATAGGGATCGAGGCTATAAATCGTGTCGTCTAAGCGGCACACGGTGATGGTGGTATCGCTCTCGGCGTTCATCGGCACGTGCTCGAATACGGATTCACCGCGCCCGGCAGCGTGGGTACAGTTGAAGTACAGCGCCAGAGTGTCGAAAAACTGAAGCGCCTTGTAATTCGCAAACAGGGGACCGTCCTCAACCCAAGCAGATGTCTTCGGGTCATTGCGTAAGGTAGCTTTAAGGCGCTGCTGACGCTGAAATTCATTGCTGAGCATGGTGTCAGCCAAAAGGCGGTGCTCGTCCGGGATCATGTTAATAAGCACCTTGTCCGACATGCCGTAACGGCCATTATATAAGCCCCAGATGTGCATGCTGTCGATAAGGCCACAATAAGGATTGTGCCCCTCATTGTGCTCGGGCGAACGCGCGCTGGTTAAAAGAATAATAGGAAGCGGCGTTTCGACTAGATTGTGCGGCAGTCCAGTATCAGGATTGAGCGGAGGATTATCGTCTAGATCCTGCCAGCCTTTGTCATGCCAGCGGCAAGCATAAAGAAATTCCTCGCGTGGCTCGGGAGTGGCGAAATCGGCGTTTCCAAAATTTTCCGCGAATTGACCCACCAACTCCAGATGTTCTGCCAGCTTAATTACGAAGCGCTTTCCCGAAACTTCGCCTTCTGGTGCAGATTGAATGATCATACCCCACTCCCCCATATTTTGAGTTCTGGCAAGTCGACCCTAACCCAAGCTGCGGTCCAACAATAGTTCAACCGCGTTTCATACGTTCGAAAACAAGATTGAACCACGCATGCCCAACCTTCCAACAGAAATCATGTCCACCATAGTGATGGAGTTCGAGAAGGTGCGGTAGGTTTGCTGGCAAGTTTGGTGCATGCTGAGCTACCAGCTTTTCAGAGCCCTCGACCCATTGGGTCATCGATGCCGGTATCACCTCAAAATGTGGTTGAAACGCGTAAGTAGAGCCACCAATGCGAAAAGCCTGGTTAGGACAATTCTCACATCCTTCCATCAACTTTACGCCATCTACCGGGATATCAAAAGTTTGACTATGAAACTCGGCCAGATAAATGGGGTCGACAAACTCTTGACCTAAAAGAGCATCATTTTTCGCTTCAGCTGTGAGGCGTTGCTCTACAAAACCTATTTCAGATGTCGCCAGGTCGTAGGTTTTGGCGCCAAACGCCCGCGCAATTATCTGCGAGCCCAAACATATACCCAGTACTGGTTTTTCCGCCGCGTTGTACAAACGCACCAGCTCGGCCGATTTCTCTAACCAGGGAAACTCCTCGACATCACCAGCATTCATAATGCCGCCCAACAACAGGAACGCATCATGCTCCGTTTCATCCGCAGGCAACACCACATCTGGCTCTAGATAGGGCATACGAATATCCCAATCGACGCTGAAAGCAGCGCCCGGTTCATGCAAATAGGCCGGACCAGAGCTCAAATGGCTCTGCAGAACCAATACTTTCATGCCCGCCATAGAAAGATGCGGTAAGGCCTAAAACTTCACCATATCGCCACCCTTCAGCGCCAGCATCTCACGCGCCTCGGCCGGAGTAGCGACTTCAAGCGATAGGTTCTCCATAATCGAACGAATAATCGATACCTGTTCAGCGTTGGATTTAGCGAGCTTGCCCTTGCCAGCATAGAGGCTATCTTCCAGTCCAACACGCACGTTACCTCCCATGATCGCCCCCATAGTACAGAACGAAAGCTGATGCTTGCCAGCAGCAAGGATCGACCACTGATAATCCTCGCCAAACAGGTTGTTGGCGACCTCACGCATATGCATTAGGTTTTTATGCTCAGCTCCGATACCACCCAGAATACCAAAAATCGTCTGAACGAAAAAAGGTGGCTTGATCATGCCACGGTCAACGAAATGGGCTAGATTATAGAGATGTCCAACATCGTAGCATTCGAACTCAAAACGTGTTCCATGGTCATCACCTAAACGCTTAAATAATTCCTCTATATCTTTGAATGTATTTCTAAAAATAAAATCTCGTGTCATTTCTAGATGTTTGCGCTCCCAGTCAAATTTGAACTCTTTCATTTTGTCCAAGATAGGGAAAAGGCCAAAATTCATGGAGCCCATATTCATCGAACACATTTCAGGACTAGCCCGGAGTGGCCCAGCAAGTCGCTCGTCCAGGGTCATGCCAAGGCCACCACCGGTTGTAATATTCACCACTGCATCGCATTGCTGCTTAATACGCGGCAAGAATTGCATATAAACGTCTGGATCAGGGGTTGGGCTACCATCTTCGGGATTACGTGCATGTAAATGCAGGATAGCGGCCCCCGCTTCCGCCGCGGCGACCGCATCCATGGCAATCTCATCGGGCGTCAGTGGCAAATAAGGCGACATGGTCGGAGTGTGAACCGACCCGGTAACGGCACAGCTGATAATGACCTTGTCGTTAGTAGCCATTGCGGATTTCCTTTGTCTTAATTTTCGCTGATTGTTTGCCCCCTTCTTACCCCTCGGCGCGGCATGAGACAATGCCTTGCCCCACTGCAGATTCCTGATAGAAAGCACCTAAATTCCTTGGGAGATTATGCGTGGGCATAAAAATCGAATGCCTACTCGAGTGCGAAAACCATCTCGGTGAGGGGCCTGTTTGGGATGTCGAGGAAGGTCGCCTGTATTGGGTAGACGGCACCGGACGTAGGGTCAACAAGCCTGCTGTCTGGCGCATGGATCCGAAAAACAGAAAAGTCGAAAATTGGCATGTCGACAAGGATGTCGGCGCAATGGCGCTTAGGAAAAACGGCAACGCAGTGATGGCGCTCGCAGATGGCTTTTATTTCTTCAATTTTGATAGTGGCAAATACGAGCTAATTACTGAAATCGAAGCCGATCAGCCACGCAGCCGCCTGAATGACGGAAAAGTCGATCGCCGCGGCCGCTTCTTTGCCGGCGGCATGGATGATAAAGAAGAGCTTGGGATCTGTGGCCTATGGCGGTTGGATCCAGACCTCTCTGTCACCAAGGTCGATGACGGAATCATTTGCTCGAACGGACCGTGCTGGAGCCCCGACGACAAGACATTTTATTTTGCAGACACCTTCCAAGAAGAATTCTGGAGATACGACTATGATATTGAGACTGGCAACCTCTCCAACAGGCGGTTTTTTGCAAGCACTAAGGATGACAACGGTTTGGCCGACGGCTCGACTGTCGACGAAGAGGGCTATCTATGGAACGCTCAGGTGATTGGCGGCGATCTCGTACGCTACGCGCCTGACGGTTCGGTGGACCGACGCGTTGGCATGCCCGTAAAAAACATCACCAGCGTCAATTTTGGAGGACCTAATATGGATGTGCTCTACGTCACCTCAATGGCGCGCGTGAGCCACCCGGCAGTGCACGATTTATTTAATGTGGAAGCCAAGCCGCAATATCTTGCCGGCGCCCTGTTCTCTTTAACCGGCCTTGGCATTCGCGGTGTCCCAGAACCGCGCTTTGCAGGTTAACGCCAAAGCACTTGCCGCAAAGCCCATAGTCGGATTTATTGGTGTCTGAAATGCCCTATGAATAGGAGGCATTATGTATCCGGCTGCAATTGAAGAATACGTTCGCCCCGAAACGGTCGCGGAAGCGGTCGATGCAATCGGCCGTTTTAAGGCAGGAGACGCAGTATTTTTGGCTGGCGGTCAGAGCGTCATGCAGGCACTTAAAACCCGCCTTCTTCAACCACGCTGCGTTATTGATTTACAGTCAATAAATAAGTTGAAAGCCCTCTCGGCTGGTGGCTCGGGGGTAACTATTGGCTCAATGACGTCCTATTCTACCTTGGCACAAGAAACCGGCCTTGACGGCGCCTATCAAGCCTTGCGTGATGCAGCTGCACGGGTAGGCGACCGACAGGTACGCAACCGCGGTACCATTGGTGGCAGTCTTTGCTGGAACTACGTCGCTGCCTGCATGCCTGCTGTAGCGCTCGGCCTTGGAATGGAATTTGGTCCTTCAGGGCAAAGTTGCCACTCGGAGCCTGCTAGCAGACGAATTTCTTGGTGGTCCGCTTGAGACTGCTCGCGAAGATGATGAAATTCTCGTGTCGCTAAACCTTCCTGCAGCTCCAGCAAACACGGGCAGCGCGTATAAGAAATGGGGCCTTGTGACCGATGCACTCCCCGTAATCGGCGTCTGCGCCCTAATCACTACTGATGGTTCTGGCAAATGCATATCTGCACGTATCGCAGTTGGCGGACTTGGTGATGGACCAAGACGTTCGGCAGCAGCAGAGAGCGCGCTCACATACGTTTCAGCAGATAACGCGGATGGCATCGCAGGCGCATTGCAGGCCGCTTCAGACGAAATTGAAACGCAAAGTGATATGTGGGCTAGCTCGGATTACCGCAAACTATTGATCCGCACATTAGGCAACGAAGTCATCAGTACAGCTTTCGCTCGCGCGGCCGGCTGACGATACGTTTCAGTAGAGAGAAAAATCATGAATACGACGGTAAAAATTTCCATCAATGGCGAGCCCTACGAGGAGAACATTCCCAACCGTATGCTACTAGTGGATTTTATCCGCGAAGTAGCAATGCTAACGGGTACTCATGTCGGCTGCACATATGAAGGAGTCTGTGGCGCCTGCACCATTCAACTCGATGGCGAGGCGATGAAATCCTGTCTGATGCTTGCCGTGCAAGCAGAAGGCCACGAAATCACCACGGTCGAAGGATTAGCTAAGGATGGCGAACTGACACCGCTGCAGAAATCCTTCAACGAGCATCATGCGCTGCAATGCGGCTATTGCACTCCAGGAATTCTGATGAACATGGACGAGTTCATCAAAAAGAACCCGAACCCTACGGAAGCTGAAATCCGCCATGGCTTGGTCGGCAACCTTTGTCGTTGCACCGGCTACGCCCATATCGTCGAGGCAGTAAAAGATGCCGCCGAAAAATCAGCCTAACGAATTCCTTGAGGGGGGCGCGCGATGAGTGACAAAACCGACGAGGCCTGGGTCGGCAAAAAGTTTGCCCGCAAGGAAGATCACCGTCTGACCACCGGCAGGGGGCGCTTTCTAGCGGACCTCAGTATCCCCGGCATGCTCCATTTAACTTTTCTCCGCTCTGAACGCGCTCACGCGACGATCAAGAGTATAGACACCTCTGCGGCAAACGCCTTGCCCGGCGTCATCGCGATCTACAAGGGGGAAGATATCAGGGATAAAATACTACCAATGCCACAGCCCGTTGTGCAGCCCAACTTATCGGCGCGCTTCCCCAAGCATTGGCCACTCGCAGTAGGAAAGGTGAAATTCCATGGTGAGCCTGTGGCAGCGATCGTTTCGCGAGACAAATATGTCGGTGCCGATGCTGCAGAGGCGATCGTTGTCGAATACGAGGACTTGCCCTATGTGGGCGACCCCGAGAAAGCACTCGAGGCTGGCTCTACCAAGGTACATGATGATTGGGACGACAATCTAATCTTTGAGATGGGTTTTACTGGTGGCGATACATCAGAATCCCAGGCAACGAACGACGCTGAAGTCGACGAAATTATGAAAACCGCTGACATCGTTATCAAGAACCGCTTCCGGGTACAGCGTTGTGGCATGACGCCGATGGAAACACGCGGTGTTATCGCCGACTGGGACGATGCCGACGGCCTCGTCGCCCACATCACTACCCAACGTCCACACATCGACCGACTTGGTCTTTCGGACATTCTTGATATCCCTGCTGAGCAGGTGCGTGTCATCTCACCACGCGACCAAGGCGGTGGCTTCGGCGTCAAGGCACCGTTCTACCGCGAACCCATCTTAATCTGCTGGATAGCGAAAGAGCTCGGTCGGCCGATCCGCTGGGTCGAAACGCGCCAAGAGCATCTCATGGCGGTCAGTCAGGAACGCGACCAGATCAACGATCTCGAAGTCGCGGCCTCCAAGGATGGTAAGCTTCTCGCTATTCGCAACCGGGGCATCGCCGATTGTGGAGACGGTTGCGAGGGCGTCTATTGGGGCTTTGTCATGCCGTTCCTTGGCGCGGTTGAGCTGCCGAACGGCTATACTTGGGAAAAGGGTGATGTGAAGCTCAAAGTTGCAGTGACCAACAAATCATGCCTGTCTCCTGCAAGGGCCTTTGGCGAGTTCCCGACCCGTTTCGCCATGGAGCGTTCGGTCGACATGATAGCCAAACGCTGCAACATGGAACCGGCGGAATTGCGCCGCAAAAACCTGATTCCGGAACTGCCATACACCTCGGTGTGCGGTGAATACATGGACTCCGGTGACTTCCTCAAGGTATGGGATAATCTAATGAAACAGGCCGATCTTCCCAGCTTCCGTAGAAAGCAGGAAGAAGCACATAGGGAAGGTCGCTACATCGGCATTGGTTTCGGACTCGGCGTTGAACTTTCTGGCGTCTCATCAGAACTGATGGTACCGATGGAGAACCAGCCAGGCTACGGCGCTGCGACGATCCGTCTTGACGCCCGGGGCAAGGCATTCGTTTACGAGGGCGACGCGCCGCAGGGTCAGGGCCACGAAACCACCGCGGCACAGGCGGTGGCACATGCTTTCGGCATCCACCCCAACGACGTCGTGGTCGTCACCGGCGACACTAGTACAACACCGTTCGGTTCCGGTACGATAGGCGCGCGCATGGGTTCCTATTTTGTCAGCGCGGCGGTCGACGCGTCCGAGGTTCTGAAGAAGAAGCTTGCCCGCTTCCTGGCTCATGACTTGGAACTGGAAGACGCAACGGAGGGTGATTTCGAGTTCAAGGATGGCGAAATTATCTACATCAAGGACCCCAAAATTCGACAATCCTTTCGCGATGCATGCAACCGCAACATCATGGCACCGATCAACTTGCCGGAAGGCGAATCCGCTGGCCTCGAGCACACATCATTCTTTGAAGCAGCAAAGCCGATGATCGCCTTCAACGCTGACGTTTGCACCGTTGAGGTCAACCCCGAAAACGGGCAGTTCAATTTGCTGAGCTGGACAACCTCGGAGGATGTCGGTCAGATAATTAATCCGCAGATCGTCGAAGGTCAAATGCAGGGCGCCATCGTCCAGGGTATCTCCAACACAATTTTTGAGGAGTTTATTTATGACGAGAACGGTCAACAACTGACCGCAGATTTCGAGAACTACAAGCTCGCCACTGCAGCCGATGTGCCCTACATGAGGATTACCCATGCGCCCACCCCGTGTCCGCACACGCCACTAGGCTCGCGCGGTATCGGCGAGGGCAGGCCGAGCGACGTACCGGGCTGCCTCACCAATGCGGTCTGCGATGCGCTATCGCCTTTCGGTATTGAGATCACCGAACTACCTCTGAGACCCGACAAAATCTGGCGCCTTATCCAGGATGCGAAATCAACACAAGCTGCAAACTGAAGGGCAAAGCAAGACAAACGCACTTAAAGACTGCATCACGGAGGGCTCTTTTTCTAATCAGCTTGCCCATAGCTCCCGGGGATGAGACATTTCTGGTCCTATCAAAACTTCGCAAGGAAGTTCCAAGCATGGAAACCAGAGCGGCGTTGGCCACTGAAGCCGGCAAGGATCTCATTATTGAAACTGTCAAGCTAGAAGGCCCACGAGAGGGCGAAGTACTGGTTGAAATTAAGGCGACCGGCGTCTGCCATACTGATGCTTTCACATTGTCTGGCAAAGACCCGGAAGGCATTTTCCCTGCAATTCTCGGCCATGAGGGTGCTGGCGTGGTAGTCGATACCGGCCCCGGCGTTAACAGCCTAAAAAAGGGCGACCACGTGATCCCACTATATGTGCCTGAGTGCCGTCAATGCGAATATTGCACCAGCGGCAAGACGAATCTTTGCCAATCGGTACGAGAAACACAGGGTGCCGGTCTGATGCCTGATGGTTCCAGCCGCTTCTCTCTCGGGCAAGACAAAATTTTTCACTATATGGGAACCTCGACCTTCGCCAATCATACAGTGGTACCGGAAATATCTCTCGCCAAAGTGCGGAAGGATGCTCCGTTTGACAAGATTTGCTATATCGGCTGCGGCGTCACAACCGGTATCGGCGCGGTGATAAACACGGCGAAGGTAGAGCCAGGTGCCAATGTAATAGTGTTTGGTCTTGGCGGCATAGGACTAAACGTCATTCAGGGCGCGCGTATGGTTGGTGCCGACATGATCGTCGGCGTGGATATCAACCCGACCCGTGAGGCGCTTGGCAAGCGCTTCGGCATGACTCATTTCGTCAATCCCAATGACATCGATGGCGAGATCGTGCCCTATCTAGTGGATCTCACTGGCGGCGGCGCGGATTACACCTTTGAATGTATCGGCAATGTGACAACCATGCGCCAGGCCCTGGAATGCTGCCACAAGGGCTGGGGCGAAAGTGTAATTATTGGCGTCGCCGGCGCAGGGCAGGAAATCTCCACCCGCCCGTTCCAACTTGTCACCGGTCGTGTGTGGCGGGGCACCGCATTTGGCGGTGCTCGAGGGCGTACGGAAGTGCCGCAAATAGTCGATTGGTATATGGACGGTAAGATAGAAATTGACCCGATGATCACACACACTATGCCGCTCGACGACATCAATGAGGCGTTCCACCTGATGCACGCCGGAGAATCAATTCGCAGCGTGATTACTTTTTAATATGCTGTATAATTGGCCCGGTGACCCGAACAACATCGCAAACCTCAGAGCATGATCAGAAACTTGCTCATCTGAAAGCCCTTGAACGGAAACTTTTGTGGCTCTCCTCTTGGACGATCCACAATGCCAATCACATCCGTGGCTCACGAGATGGCTTAAAGGTCGGCGGCCACCAAGCATCCTGCGCTTCGGTGGCGACGCTGATGACTGCACTTTACTTCGACGTGCTAAAACCGCAGGATCGAGTTGCGGTAAAGCCACACGCCTCACCAATTTTCCACGCGATACAATATCTATTTGGCAACCAGTCACGCGACAAGCTAAAACAGTTTCGGGCTCTAGACGGCGCACAATCCTATCCATCAAGAACAAAAGACAGCGATGACGTCGATATCTCGACCGGTTCGGTGGGTCTCGGCGTTGGTCTCACCCTGTTCTCCTCGATGGTCAGAGACTATGTGCAGTTTCACAAGCTAGCAAAGCCAGGAGACAAACCCGGGCGCATGATCGCCATTATGGGTGATGCCGAGCTCGATGAAGGTAATGTTTTCGAGGCACTGCTCGAGGGCTGGAAACACGATGTTCGAGATCTCTGGTGGATGATTGATTACAACCGCCAGAGCCTGGATAGGGTAGTTTCAGACAAGCTTTTTCAAAAGATCAAAGACTTCTTTCAAGCGGTCGGGTGGCGGGTTGTCATCATCAAGCATGGCAAATTGCAACAAGCCGCCTTCAAGCGCCCCGGTGGGAAAGCGCTCCAAAAGTGGATCGACGATTGCCCTAATGAGCTTTATTGCGCCCTCACCTTTAAAGGAGGTGCTGCATGGCGCAAACGTCTATTACTCGACATCGGAAACGTGCCAGGTATGCGCGAACTCCTTGATGCTCACGGCGACGACGCGCTGCAAAACTTGATGACCAATCTCGCTGGTCATGACATGGAATCTGTTCTTGAAGCGCTCCATGCCGTCAACAGCGATGTTCCGCACTGCTTCATCGTCTATACCATTAAAGGTTACGGCCTTCCTTTTGCCGGCCACAAGGACAATCATGCTGGTCTGATGAATAAGGAACAGATGGCAGATTTCCAAAACGCAATGCATATTCGAGAAGGCGACGAATGGGAGCCTTTTGCCGGAATAGATATCGATGATCAAAGCTTGCGCAATTTTATTGCGAATGTGCCATTTACCCAAGGCAGTGGGTCTCGTCGGCCAGACTCGAGCCAAATCGTACTGCCAACCAAGTTTAATCACCGCGCCTCCGGCATAATCTCAACCCAGGAAGCGTTTGGGCGCATTCTGAATGACCTCGGTCGGGGCGCAAGCGAATTGGCTGACCGTATTGTTACTACATCGCCAGACGTGACCGTCTCTACCAATCTTGGCGGTTGGGTCAATCAACGCGGCATCTTCAATCGTGCTGATCGAGAAGATATTTTTCATTCAGAGAAAGTGGTCTCCATGCAGAAATGGGCGATGAGCCGCAACGGGCAGCATATCGAGCTCGGCATTGCCGAGAACAATCTTTTCTTGCTGCTTGCGGCGCTTGGTCTCTCCGGACCAATGTTTGGCTCCCGTCTGTTGCCGATTGGCACGGTCTATGATCCTTTTATCGCACGCGGCTTGGATGCACTCACTTATGCCTGCTATCAAGACGCCCGCTTCATGCTGGTTGGCACACCGTCAGGCATCACTCTTGCCCCGGAAGGCGGGGCACACCAGTCTATTTTCACACCACTAATCGGCATGGGCCAGCCCGGCCTAAGTTCGTTTGAACCGTCTTATGCTGATGAGTTAGCGGAGATTATGCTATGGGGCTTTAATCACATGCAAGAAGCGAGCGGCGGCTCGGTTTATCTGCGCCTCTCCACCCGCGACCTCAAACAACCAAAACGCGAGATGAGCGACAATCTCAGAAATGACATTTTAAACGGGGCGTATTGGAGGCATTCGCCTGCACCAAACGCTCCACTAGGATTAGTCTATTGCGGCGCCCTTGCAGACGAAGCATATGATGCCTTCAAGGCCATACTCGAAGATATTCCAGGCGCAGGACTACTCGCGGTCACATCCCCTGACCGACTGCATACAAATTGGTGTGATACTCAGAACGCGCGCAGCAAGGGTCAAATTGGAAACACTTCTCATATCGAAACTCTTCTTCGTCAACTCTCACCTAACGCAGCGCTAGTAAGCGTTCTTGACGGCCATCCGGGGACATTATCCTGGCTGGCCTCCGTAGCAGGCCATCGTTCCTACCCCCTCGGAGTAAACAATTTTGGTGAATCTGGAGATATAAGTAGCCTATATAAAAAATATGGAATTGATACGGAAGCAATACTAGATATGGCCGCACTGGCATGTCTGGACCAAGCCAATAAATAGCAGTTATTAACGTTTTTCTTTAGGTGAAAACCTAATTACTAAAACTGGGGATGGTATAGAATAGTTGTGTCACATAAGTGCCTATTGGTTGCTTCGTAGTATTCGAGATAACCTGCCATGATGAGTGCATTTTTTGTTAAAGGTTTTATAACCCCTACATTTATTAAGGTAATTTTTTGAACTTCTCTAAAATTTGATAGATAATGCCTCCATCCTTATAGAAATTGGGAGGTAACATTGAGAAAATTATTAATCGGCCTAATGGCCTGCGCCGTTGGCATTATGGTCTCGGGAACTGCCTCTGCGTCTTGTGGTTCAGTGCAAATCGCAGAGATGAATTGGGCCTCAGCGGGATTCATGGCCAACGTCGACAAAATCATCCTAGAGAAAGGATATGGTTGCGATGTCAGCCTGGTTCCGGGCGACACAATGCCTACATTCACCTCAATGAATGAAAAAGGTGAGCCGGATGTAGCACCAGAGGTCTGGACAAACTCATTTAGTGGACCACTGCAAATCGCTTTTGATGAGGGACGGCTTCACTCAGCTAACCCCAATCCCATAACTGGCCTTGGAGAAGGGTGGTGGATTCCTCCAAAAACGGCTGAAAAACATCCCGAATTGAAAACGGTTCTCGATATAATCGAACATCCAGAGCTATTTCCCTATAAAGAAGATCCTTCGAAAGGTGCATTTGTAACCTGCCCTGCTGGTTGGGGTTGTCAGCTAACAAATGCCAACTTATTCCGTGCGTTTGATATGGAAGCCAAGGGTTGGGTTCTTGTCGACCCAGGCTCTGCAGCAGGGTTGGACGGGTCAATGGCAAAAGCTGTTGATAGCGGCGAGAACTGGTTTGGTTATTATTGGTCGCCAACGGCCATGATTGGCAAATACGACATGATCAAAGTAGATTTTGGTGTGGAATGGGGTGGATCAGAAAATTGGGACGGTTGCATTGTGAAGCCAGAACAAGAGTGTGCTGATCCTAAACCATCTTCATGGACTGTGTCTGAAGTACAAACAATAGTGACTGATAGTTTTATGAAGCAGGGTGGAGCGGCAAACGATTATCTTGCGGCCCGGATTTACCCTGGCCCGGTCATGAATGGGATGCTTGTATATATGCAAGAGAACCAGGCGGATGGCGCTGATGCAGCTGTCGAATTCTTAATGGTTCATGAAGACGTGTGGACTAAGTGGGTTTCCGCAGACGTTGCCGCAAAAGTAAAAGCCGGTCTGTAAATTTCTACCTCGTTAACTCCCGGGGTCTACCAGCAAGTTTGTTGGTAGACCCCGGATGATTTTGTTTTGATCGCAGGTGATATGAACTTCGACATGCCTCCGGCAATGGATCGCCAGGACCTGCGCGACCTTAAGAAGTCCATCGATTTAGGGTTTAGAGATTTCTCTAGAGCCTACGGAGACGACCTTGAGGCATTTTTTGATCCTCTACTATACTTTTTGGTTTGGTTAGAAAAATTGTTATTGGCAACCCCTTGGCCAGTAATATTGCTAGCTGTTGGTGTGATTGCCTGGTTCGGCGCCCGAAAATGGTTTGTGGTCGTTGGCTCTGTCGCAGCATTTCTCCTAATCGGCTACTTCGGCATGTGGAAAGACATGTTGGCAACTTTGGCCATTGTGTCAGTATCCACTCTTTTATGCGTAGTGATTGGAATACCAATCGGAATATGTATGGCACGTTCTGATAAGGTTAGGTCCTTAATTACACCCATCCTAGATGTAATGCAGACCATACCAAGCTTTGTTTACTTAATACCAGTAGTTATGCTTCTCGGGATTGGCAAAGTTCCAGGACTTATATCTGTTTGTATATATGCAATTCCACCCATTGTCCGCCTCACAAATCTAGGCATTAGGCTTGTAGACAAAGAGGTATTGGAGGCCGCCCAAGCCTTTGGCGCTAGTCCCCAACAAAAATTATTTGGGGTACAGGTCCCGCTAGCCTTACCCAATATTTTTGCAGGTGTAAATCAAACCATAATGATGGCTCTAGCAATGGTGGTTATAGCTTCAATGATTGGAATGCAGGGGTTAGGACAACAAGTCCTACGCGCCGTATCAAATCAATACCTTGCACTTGGCTTCATGAACGGCCTCGCAATTGTTGCTCTTGCAATAATCTTTGATCGAATATCTCAGAATTACGGAAAACGCTTACAGAAACATTTGGAAGGTGGCCGTGATGAGTGACGCCGCTGTACAAATAAGACAAGTGTATAAAATTTTCGGCCCAAACCCAAAGTCTATGGTCAAGCATGTTAAAAATGGCATTAGCAAACAGGATTTGATGGACCTACATGGACACGTATTGGGACTGAAAAATGTTAATATTGACGTACGAACTAAAGAAATACAGGTGATTATGGGATTGTCTGGATCAGGAAAATCCACACTTATACGCCACATAAATCGTTTAATTGATCCCACTTCAGGTGAAATACTCATAAACGGACAAAATATTTTGAACATGACTAAGGCAGAATTACGCACATTTCGCCGATTTAGCATTTCAATGGTATTTCAAAAATTCTCACTTCTTCCACACCGCACAGTTGCTGCTAATGTTGCATACGGAATGGAAATACAAAAATTAGAAAAAAGGACTGTTTCAGAAAGATGTCAGAAATGGATAGACAGAGTAGGTCTGACCGGCTTTGAAAGTTACTACCCAGCTCAATTATCTGGGGGAATGCAACAACGCGTCGGACTTGCACGCGCGTTAGCCACTGATGCGGATATCTTGCTAATGGATGAACCATTTTCCGCGCTTGACCCATTAATTCGTACTGATATGCAGGATGTGCTACTTAGCCTGCAATCGGAACTTCATAAAACAATCATATTTATCACACATGACCTCGATGAGGCGCTGCGAATTGGCGATGACATAGCCATTCTCAGAGATGGCTCCCTTGTACAAAAAGGATCACCACAAAACATTATACTAAATCCTCTAAATAACTATGTTGCAGCATTTACAAAAGATATCAACAGAGGCCGAGTATTATATATTGAATCTGTCATGGACGATGGCATTGCAAATGACGCCATTAAAATTCAACACGACACAGTCATCGACGATGCGTTGCAAGTTTTAATTCAGAATAATACTACTTATGCTAATGTCGTTAAAAATAGGAATATTATAGGTCAAGTATCTCTTAATAACTTAATTGCCTCTCTGTCCAGACCAAAAGTTTCTGGCGATTCCCCCGTTTGACATTTTGTATTAAATTAAACTAATAATAATTTATAATATTACAAGGAAACAATCCTCTATTTTCTAGGACTCAATATCTAAAATTGGCCGTCCTAGTCTCTATCAATCACACCCGCCCCGGCGCCCTTTAGTCTCGATTCTTGTGATGCCTCTACTAATGTTAGAGAAGAGAATAGGTTAATTTCATCCCATAACGATTTATTAACATCTAGTTCATTATCATTTATTTTATAAACCTCTCCATCAATTTGATGGTCACCTTTTTCATTTATACGCAATATCATTGAGGAGTTTATATCAGATAATAACCACTCATATGACCGTATTGGGATTATAAGTTGCCCACTTTCGCAAACACCATTTATCTGCTCCGCTCCTTTGGCTTCCCAGTGTATATTAAAGTTACCCTTTAATATATTTGAGTATTTCAAAGCCGCGATAATTAGCAACATCGGAACATCCAGGTTGCGAAGTGCTATTTTCAATGAGAATTCCGGTAAAGAGGATTGCTGAAAATTAAACACTAACAAATCACACGCAGCCGTTACAGTATATAAAGAGGACAATGGTTTTGTTTTTTCTACCGACAGGAATTCCCCCAATACTGCTTGTTTTACTTGGTACCTGGAAGAATAACCTCGGTGGTAGTGCTTAATTGCCTTTAACAAGGGTTCAACGCACTTTATATTTCGTTCTGCAGCAAAGCGAGAATACAAACCGATCTCCTCTGCAAGGCCTATAGGTAAATTGACCCCAACGCAGGCTTTTTTAATTTGAGTATGCAATTCACCATATGATAATCGCATTAATGAATTACCGGTTGAGTAGGAAAGCACCAATCATCAGCATTACTCCTTGATAACTCATTCCTTAGCGGCGCACCCTGGCAAAGAGTGATGCGGGTCCATAAGGCGGATTTTGGATCAAATTTAGTTGCGCCAAAAAATGCTAATTTTGCCCTTAATATATCTACTGGATCACAGCTTTGAGATATAATATTTTCCTGAATATCAGAATAGGAAAATTCCTTTGTTCTCATTATGCGATGTATTGTGTGTCTTACCTCTGGATATAATATCATTAGGTGAACTAAAGGCATGTCTTTATCGACATTGTTTAATAAGTCATACAACTCGTTTATGTCTTTAGCTACCGCTATTTTCATTTCCTTTTCAGCACCCTTATCTTCTGCCCGGCTACCACGCCTTGGTTCATGCTTTTCTTCCGAATAATACCAAAAGTGTTTAATTTCTATTGGGTTTTGAAAATCATATTNNANAGCCCATGAATACTGAAGAGAAATAATNNNTANTAATTCTTCANCAGTCTTNTCTATTTCAAACTCCACCTGGGAATTTACCCCTAACCCTTCTGATAAATCATTNACTAGTTCGGGGTAAGGTTCCAAAAGTAATGTCAATAATATTTCTTGNCCTTCAACACTGAAACTTTNTATAAATTTATGGTAAAACTTTCTCCAAGAGNTTANACCCTTATTGNNCATTTTAAAGCGTTCAATTGTTTCTATAAGANTTGTCAACTCNNATATCAGAGTCTNTATTTTNTNTCTTTGTTGTTTNTCCTCCACTACCCACTCTGTNACATGTGTTTTNGCNCGNAAAACAAGTTCATAAAATTTATCCACTTTACTCTGTTNGGGGTTATTAATACTGAGAACCTTTTCGAGAGCTCTCTCTTTAGCCTGGAACCATTTATGAATTAATATTGGATGGTCTACCAAAAATGGCGCCATTCCCAATCCTGTCGCGTTACCCATTCCAATATGTCTTTTCAGTGATGTATCCAAATCAATGAATTTGCCTCCCCCCTTGCAACGAGCCACATGCTCTACTAAATCGTGACTAAATTCTCTAATCAGGTATACGGTTAGCATTTCCGCTTGATATGGGTCTTTGAGCTCATTACGGTGGGCGTATAAAGACCTATCTGCTAGACCAAATTTACCATTGGCATATACAGCCGTTGTTCTCATTAAGTATCCCACTTCATTAATGTATTCTGGACCCGGTTGTTTCCCAGAGGATAAAGCGTCTATTACATACTGGAATAAACGCAAACTTTTATTTGCTCTACTAAGTACAAGGTCCGTTTTTTCAAAACGGCCTAATTCTTGCTTCGGTGTTTGTTGTTTCAGGCGTTCGATGTCACGTGGTTGAGCTATTCCATCAAACAAGGTAAAGGTAGCATCCCAACTTTCCGCAATAACCCTGTCTGTTCGTTCCTCGGGATCAAGGTAATGAGAGAAGCATACAAGACTGTATTTGCGGCACGGTGTGCTAACCACATATAAGGCAACACCGAAACCCTCAGAATCTAAATCAAATACCTTTTTATCAATGCGCCAATCTTCTTTATTCATTTTACGAATTAATCTTCTCATAAAGCTAATACGCGTTTGGAATGAAGCCCCAAGGCGCGATAACTTCATAACCTCATGTGCTGGCCTAATACCCATATCCATATAGTAATCAATTATTAATGGGAATTAGATAGTTTAGGTTACTGATCATTAAATGTTTCTCTAAAAAAGTTTAGCCAATTCTCACCAGAAATCTTATTAACTTCTGTTTCAGAGAATCCTATATCGCGAAGGCCCCTGAGTATATTATGAAAATCTCTATTGGTTTGAAACCAAGGTGGTTGTTTGGGAAAGGTTGCCTGATCATTTTGTCTCAAAAAATCAGCTTTATCGTAGCTCCATCTGCCAACACGCATCCACTCTACTATTGAATCTGGTTGATTCTGACAAAGGTCACTACCAAATCCAATTCTATCAACCCCCATAAGGTCAACTGTTTTTGCTATCATCCCACAAAAATCATCCAGCGTACATTTAGAACCTTGGTGCATATGATGGGGGTATATTGAGAAGCCAATCATTCCTCCGGCTTCAGAAAGCTCTTTTAATACCGCATTTGACTTGTTTCTCTGCGCTGGATGCCATTCATAAGGATTGGCATGGGATATCGCAATCGGTCGTTCTGATGTTTGTATTGCCTGCAAAGTAGAGCGCTCACCAGAATGACTCATGTCAATTATCATTCCCAGCCGATTCATTTCACGGATAACTTCGCGTCCCATACGGGTAAGACCTGCATCTGTTTCTTCATAACATCCCGCGCACAAAAGGCTTTGATTATTATACGAGAGTTGCATAAAACGCACACCAAGTTTATGAAAAATTTCAATCAAACCAATATCGCCTTCAATGGCCGAGCAATTTTGAAACCCTAGAATTATTGCTGTTCTCCCTTCATCATGAGCACGAATAATATCTGATACATTATCACCTGGAATAATTAGGTCCGAATACTTCTCAAAACACCGGCGCCAAAATATTATATTTTTAATTGTCTCTGGAAAATTCTCATGGTAACAAATGGTTACATGTACAGCTGTAATACCCGATGCATTCATATCTTCAAATATTTCTTTACTCCAGTTACAATACTGAAGTCCGTCTATTAACATTTTACGTTTTTTCATTTTCTATATTCTTCTTTAATGTTCATAAATAATGATCAATATAATTACTAAATAAGATATTCGTATAAATATAAAACTATCTGCGGTTGTTGAAGAATTTATATATTATTAATAACTAACACTAAAAGTTACTGTCCGGAAATGCCGCCTTGCGTTCTGCAATAAATGCAAGCAAAGATTCATCAATGGCCTCATCAATATACGGAGGTTCGTAACGTCTTAGCATTTCCTTCCATTTTACGTTCGCTCTTTCTGAGGCGTCACTGCGACCATCAATATCCCATTGTTCATAAGAATTATTATCGGCGATTGTTGAGCGATAAAAAGCGGATTCAAAATGGCGTTGCGTATGTTGTGCGCCAAGAAAGTGTCCGCCCGGTCCAACTTCCCGCAGAGCATCCATCGCCTGACTTTGTTCGCTAAGATCTATACCTTTGGCAAGCACATGCATCATTCCTAACTGATCCATGTCCATTACTAGTTTCTCGTAGGAGGAACATAATCCGCCCTCCATCCAGCCTGCCGCGTGGAGTACAAAATTTGTGCCAGAAAGAACAGTAGCGAGAATAGACTGTGCAGATTCCTGGGCTGATTGTGCGTCTGGCACTTTTGAAGAGGTAAATGAGCCTCCAGAACGAAATGGAATATTCATACGTCTGGCTAATTGTGATGCACCGTTAAGAAGGAGCGTACCTTCGGGAGTACCAAAAGTTGGAGCGCCCGACTGCATTGAAATGGAACTGACAAAAGCACCAAATACCACCGGAACGCCTGGACGGATCAATTGGGTTAATGCGATTCCTGCCATTGCCTCTGCAAGAATTTGAGATAACGTGCCCGCTGCGGTCACTGGGCTCATGGCGCCAGCTAAAATAAAAGGAGAGACGACACAGGCTTGATTATGTCGAGCATAGACCTTTAGAGCCCCTAGCATGGTAGCGTCGTAAACCATCGGCGAATTCACGTTTATAAGGTTAAGCATTACCGTGTTTTGGTCTACAAAATCAGCGCCAAACACGATCTCTGCCATTCGAACCGAATCTTTGGCACGTTGAGGAGCAGTAACCGAGCCCATAAAAGGTTTGTCGGAATATTTGATGTGGCTATAAACCATATCGTAATGGCGCTTATTGACAGGCAGATCAACTGGCTCACACAACGTCCCGCCAGCATGGTGAAGATATGGTGACATATAAGTAAGCTTGGCAAAATTTTGGAAATCTTTGATCGTACCATAACGCCGTCCCTCATCGAGATCGCTGACAAAGGGCGGACCATAGACCGGCGCAAAAACTATGGCGTCACCACCAATCTCCACATTTCGCTCCGGATTGCGCGCATGCTGAGTGAAACTACGAGGCGCGGTTGCAATTAGGCTCTGTAACAAGCCCTTTGGAAAGCGTACCCGCTCGCCATCAATATCCGCGCCGGATTCTTTCCAAAGTTCAATTGCCTCATCGTCCTCGCGAAATTCTATACCAATCTCCTGCAACAAAGAATCGGCATTGGCTTCGATCGTAGCGAGCCCTTCTTCGCTCAGCAATTCGGTGAGCGGTATTTGTCGCTTTATGTATGGAGCAGTGCTGCTGGGCACGTTCTGAGTACGAGCTTCTCGGCGCGCTGATCTGCCACGCCGCCCACGACGTTCTTGTTTATCTGTCATCGCCCCTTCACTCCATTCCAGTTGCTCTTCCTCTACCTTAGTTTGACGACGCTATCCCTTAAGGCAATTTGCGCCCAATCTCGCCACTAAAGCGCCATTTTTTGATTTCAATGGGATATCGTACCTACACATGGTTCATTCGCAATAAGGATAGGGCTATTGTGACACAAAACTAATTGGTGAAAGTTGGATAGATATGAAATCACATGCGCGCGTGGTCGTTATCGGGGGGGGTGCCGTCGGTGTCTCAACTCTTTATCACCTAACAAAAAAGGGCTGGTCTGATGTAGTCTTATTGGAGCGCAAGGAGCTTACCTCGGGTTCCACTTGGCACGCCGCTGGACTGCTACCACTCTTCAATATGAGCTATTCAGTGGGCCAAATTCATAAATATTCCGTCAATCTTTATGAAAACCTTGAAGCTGAGACAGGCAAATCAATCGGCCTAAAACAGGTTTCCAATATTCGTCTCGCACGAACGCAGGATCGGATGGATGAATACCGATTCTATGCTGGTGTGGCTGATACCATCGGTGTCGAAGTGAATTTTCTCACGCCGGCTGAAATTAAGAAGATCTGGCCGCTATGCGAGATTGAAGATTTAATCGGCGGCATTCAACATCCGCGCGATGGCTACATCCAACCCGCAGATCTGACCCAGGCATTGGCAACAGGTGCACGACAGGGCGGTGGTGAAATCAATCGTGGAGTCACGGTTACAGCTATCGAGCACACGGCAAGCAACGAGTGGCGCGTGGTTACTGACAAGGGTGAAATTATTTGCGAGCATATCGTCTCAGCGAGCGGCAATTTTGCCCGTCAAACCGGGGCTATGGTTGGCCTTGATGTACCGGTCATTCCAGTCGAACATCAATTCATCGTCACTGAGCCCCATCCAGAGATTCTCATGCGTCATGAAGCTGGTCTTCCGGAGATGGGCGTGCTCCGCGAATCCGATTCTTCATGGTACATGCGTGAAGAAGCTGGCGGCCTGTTGCTCGGTCCCTATGAAGCCGGCGCACCTTGCTGCTATGTCGACGGCCCATCGCCTGAATCAGAATACGAGCTCTTTCAGGGAGATATGGAGCGACTTATGCCCCATATCGAAACTGCCATCGCACGTGTGCCTGCCTTCGGCGAAGTTGGCGTAAAAGAGATTTATAATGGTGCGATAGCCTATACGCCAGACGGATCACCGATGGTCGGTCCAGCGTGGGGACTCGATAATTTCTGGCTCAACGAGGGCCACAGTTTCGGCATTACAGCTGCAGGAGGGGCCGGCTGGCAGCTCGCCGAATGGATCACCAATGGTGAACCCACGATTGATATGATGGGTGTCGACCCACGCCGCTTTGGCTCCTATGCCTCGCGCGGTTATCTCAGAGCAAAAAATGAGGAAGCCTATTCTAACGTCTTCACGGTGCATTTCCCGGACGAAGAACGCGCCGCAGCTCGACCCTTGAAACGCGCACCCTGTTACGAGCGCATGGCAGCACTTGGTGCCGTGTTCGGCTCGGTCTATGGCTGGGAACGGCCCAACTGGTTCGCGCCTGAAGGCTATGGCTTGAGCGAAGAAGAGATGCGCAGACCCGACACTTTATTGAACGAGACGGGCCCGCTACCAAACGCACATGGGAACAGCCAGGAGCGTTGGAGTTTCCGCCGCTCGAACTATTTCGAGCATGTTGGAAAAGAATGCCTTCATGTGCACGAGAAGCTCGGCCTCTTGGACATGTCCGCCTTCGCTAAATTCGAGGTCTCCGGTCCAGGTGCAGAAAATTGGCTGGACAATTTAATGGCAAACCGTATTCCAAAAACAACTGGCCGACTTAATCTCTGCCACATGTTGACGCCCCAAGGGGGTGTACGCTCTGAGTTCACCATCTATAAGATGGCGCCGGAAAGCTACTACCTTGTTTCTGCCGGCGCCTTTGAACGACATGATTTTGACTACTTACAAAAAATGCAGCCAAAGGATGGAAGTGTCTATCTGCAAAAAGTAACGACGCAATTTGGTGTGCTGGTTCTGGCTGGACCTAATTCCCGTGCTCTTCTGCAGAAGCTCACTGATGCTAGTCTGACCAACGCAGATTTTCCCTGGCTTTCTGGACAATTCATCAATCTCGGCTATGCCCAGGCCCATGCACTTCGTGTCAATTTTGTTGGCGAACTTGGTTGGGAATTGCATCATCCGATCGAAATGCAAAATTATATTTTCGACCTCCTAATGGATGCTGGCCAGGAATTGAATATCAAGCCCTTTGGCATCCGAGCCATGGATTCGTTACGCCTAGAAAAATCCTACCGACTTATTCCACGCGAGCTTTCGATCGAATATTCGGCACATGAATCTGGTCTCAACCGTTTCGTTCAAATGCAAAAGGAAAATTTCATCGGCCGCACTGCCCTTGCCGAGCGACAAGCCTCTCCCAATTGGCGCTTTGTCACCCTGGAAGTTCACGATGTCACCGATGCCGATGCCCGTGGCTCAGAACCCATCCGCTGCAACGGCAAGCTCATTGGCCGTGCTACATCCGGCGGCTATGGCTGGCGCCTACGAAAAAGTTTGGCGATGGCAATGGTGCGACCAGATTTCGGAGAGGTTGGCACTGTCCTCGAAATATTCATTCTTGGCCAACCGCACCGTGCGACGATCATTCAAGATACACCCTTCGATACCAATAACGAGCGTTTAAAGGCCTAACGCCTGCGGCTTCGCTTTTTTTGAATGTTTGCAGGCAGTTCTACCTGTGCCCTAAGTCGTAAAAACTTCGCCGTCTTATGCGGCAGAGCCATGGCCTCAACAAAATGTTCTTGAAAACGTGGCTCCATTGCAGTTTCCACCTTGGTGAGTTTCTCAACCTGGGTCTGGATTTCACGACGGTATTTACGATTTAGCAGCGCCATGCGAGCACCGGTGCTGGCAGCGTTTCCGACAGAGAGGACATTTTCAAGGTCGCAGTCGGGTATAAGACCGAGCACCATGGCGTATTTCGGATCTATATAGCTGCCAAAAGCGCCGGCCATGCGGACGTGGTGAACCTCATCGGTACCAAGATAATCCATCAACAGCCGTACGCCAGCGTAGAGCGCTGCCTTAGCAAGTTGGATAGAGCGCACGTCTTTTTGAGAAACGGAAATTTCAACCGGTCCGCGGTGCAGCACATAGCTCCAGGTGCGTCCTGCCTGAACAAAGTGGCGCTCTGCGCCCGCTGGCGGCGGCTGCATGACGCCATCCTCCGTCAGTAAGCCAGAGAGGTAAAGCTCTGCGACGGCCTCGACAATACCCGAACCGCAAATCCCGGTTACGGGAGTCTTTTTTGTCATCTTGTCAAAGTCCGCCTGGTCTGACCAGGCCTCAACGCCAATGATTTTATAACGTGGCGCGAAGGTCTTGCGATCAATGCGTACGCGCTCAATGGCACCAGGAGCGGCACGCTGACCGCAGGAAATTTCTGCGCCTTCAAAAGCTGGCCCAGTGGGTGAACTTGCTGCCAAGATCTGTTCACGATTACCGAGAATGATTTCTGCGTTTGTACCAATATCAACAAGAAGAGTAATTTTTTTCGCCTTATAGGGTCGTTCAGAAAGAGCCACCGCGGCAGCATCAGCGCCAACATGTCCAGCAACACAGGGTAACGTGTGGATGCGCGCTGCTGGCTGTAGGGCTGCCAACGTGTTTTCCGCTCGCCGCGTCGTTGCAGATGAAAGTGCCAATGCAAAGGGCGAACCACCGAGTTCGGTCGGGTCAATATCCAGAAAAAGGTGATGCATGATCGGATTACCGACCACCACAGCTTCGAGTATATCATCAGTATCCACGCCAGCCTCTGAAGCTGTATCCCGGATGAGCTGGTCAACTGCCTGGCGTACGGTTGCCGTCAACTCAGTCTGACTTCCAGGATTAAGCTGTATATAAGAAACTCGCGACATCAGGTCTTCACCGAAACGGATCTGTGGATTTAGCGCGCCACCAGATCCGATCACCTCACCCGTCATCAGATCACAGAGATGAGCGGCAATGGTGGTCGAGCCAATATCGATAGTAAGACCATAGATTGCTTCTTTCAGACCAGGCCATAGGCCGGTAACGATGGGTGTACTGCCCGTTTCCTGAAACACTGCTGCAGTTACCCCCCAATCGCCTCGACGCAAAGTCTTTTGCAACCCGGGAAAAATCGCTGCGTCAAGCCTAAGGGACTTATTGTATCCCCAATCCGCTCCGATGGTGGCAAGCAACCTGTCTGCATCTCCCGTCGGCGCTGAAATATCCGGCTTCGCAACTTCGACATAACAAAGATGAGTGGAGAGGTCGCGAGGAATTATGCGCTGCTCAGCATCTTTGCGTACAATTTGGCGATTAGCAGCGGCATCATCAGGAATTTCAACCACTAGATCCCCCTGAATTCGCGATGAGCATCCGAGGCGACGATCATCGTCAAGCGGCTTGCGTTCGCGGTACCGCGTCTCTTGCTCAGCGATGGGGGTTAGATTGTCAGGTGAACTGATTACGCCATACTTGGCAAAATTACCCGACGCTATCTTAATCTGACAGCGACCACATAGGCCGCGCCCACCGCACACTGATTCGAGATAGACGCCAAGTTGACGCGCTGCCTGCAATACTGGGATTCCCTTGGGAAAACGCCCTCTTCGACCTGATGGCTGAAAGATGACCAGCGCGTCACCCTTTTTATTCACGAACCCTGCCACGCCTACCGCCGCGTCGCCGCCCACTCGGTACTACCAAATCTTCACCGCCGATCCGGTTTGCCGCCAGCCATCCTGCGCAGTCGGGATCGCGGCCGTTCAACATATTGGCAGCGCGGATGCCGTCGAGTTCTTCCTTATGTAATGGGTTCATAATTGCTGAGCTCATACCTGCAAGAGATGCCATGGCAAGAAAATGGCCGTTTAAAGCGTGGCGGTTCGGCAGACCAAAAGAGATATTCGATGCACCACAAGTTGAATTGACTTTAAGTTCCTCCTTAAGTCGGCGCAGGAGACGAAACACCTGAGTGCCCGCGTCATTCATCGCGCCGATCGGCATGACTAGCGGGTCCACAATGATATCTTCATGGGAGATGGCATAATCCGCTGCACGCTCCACAATCTTTTTGGCAACATCAAATCGCACATCTGGATCAGTAGAGATACCCGTCTCGTCGTTCGAGATCGCAACCACGGATGCGTCGTATTTTTTCACCAGAGGCAGGACACGCTCTAAAGACTCCTCCTCTCCGGTTACAGAATTGACTAGCGGCTTGCCCTGATAAACCGCGAGGCCCGCTTCAAGTGCGTCAATGATCGAGCTATCAATGCTTAACGGTACGTCCACTAGGCTTTGCACCAATTCTATACATTCAGCAAGAATTCGCGGCTCATCAGCGAGCGGAATGCCAGCATTAACGTCAAGCATATGCGCTCCTGCTTCTACTTGGGCCAGAGCGTCCGCAATGACAGTAGAATAATCTCCCGCCTTCATTTCTGCCGAAAGCTTCTTGCGCCCAGTAGGATTAATACGCTCGCCAATGATGCAGAATGGTTCATCGAGGCCGATTGCGATTTCTTTGCTAGCGGAGCTAAGAACAGTACGGGTCATAATGTTTCTACAGGGCAGAGACGAATCGTCCAAGTTCACCGTAACCGGTTTGCCGCGTTTCGAATTTCAATTGCAAGCGTTGCGCCGCGTTCCGTGCCCTTGTCATCAATCCCTCATCCTCACACTGCGCCAAATAGACCAGGCGGGAATAATGGCGAAAATACTCGTCGCGTAACTCAGGATGCCTGTCAAGACCAAGGGCCTGATACACAAGACGATCAAAATGGCGCGCGAGAAAATCGGTGAGGTAAAAAGCGTCAATATCTCTCTCCGATTCAGCAAAAAATGTATCAAGGCCGGAATAAAAAGCATAACAATGAGGGCCTTCGAGGCGCTCGACGCCCTCTGTCTCAAGTAGCCTGTCGAGTGTGCCACCAGTGCCGCACTCGGCATAAGCTACGACGATTCGATCAAACTCTGACCGTGCCTTAGCAATTGCCCGCCCGACCTCTCCGGCGATCTGATCGGGTTGGTTGTGTAAATCTGCCGGCAAGCAGCGAAGTGTTACATGGTTTAGTTTATTGGCATTCTTGAGGGTGAGAATTTCTCGTGACAGCGCGCCACAGGCAATAATCAATACTGATTCACGCGTCTCAGCACTCGAGGGAATCATGTCAGGAACCGCTCGACACCGCTTGATTATGCTTGCGCTGCATCAACTCTTTGGCAATGTCGACTGTCACTGCGGCATCGCGGCAATAGGCATCAGCATTGATGGCTTCGCCAAATTCCTGGCTTAAGGGCGCACCACCGACCAGCACCAGATAATCGTCTCGAATACCCTTTTCTTCCAGCGCATTAATCACGGTTTTCATATACGGCATAGTCGTCGTCAATAGCGCCGACATGCCAAGGATATCCGGCTTATGTTCCTCGAGGGCTTCAATATAATTTTCCACTGGATTGTTGATACCAAGATCAATCACCTCAAAGCCCGCGCCCTCCATCATCATAGAGACAAGATTTTTTCCTATATCGTGGATATCGCCCTTCACCGTACCTATCACCATCTTTCCCACCGGCGGCGCACCGGTCTCCGCTAGGAGCGGGCGGAGGATCGCCATACCCCCCTTCATTGCGCCGGCAGAGAGTAGCACCTCCGGGACAAACAATATGCCGTCGCGGAAGTCTATGCCGACGATACGCATGCCTTCTACCAGGGCATCCGTTAGAACTTTATAGGGCTCCCAACCGCGATCAAGCAGGATTTGCACCCCCTCCTCGATCTCCTCTTTAAGACCGTCATAGAGGTCGTCATGCATCTGCGCGACAAGGTCTTCATCGGAAAGCGAAGTCAAGTCTATGTCGTCATTTTCGGTCATCAAGGGCGTTTCCGAGGTTGGTAGATACAGGTCCACGAAGACTCAGTATCGCACTCAACACATCCCAAAATATGCCCAATGCGACAGGTTTAGGCAATGGAGCGACACGAAATTTGTTCTAACGGCAGTCTGAGAGAAATAGGTCAACTTAGCAATTTCTCTCCTGTGTTGGCGTGTGGCCATAGCATTTTCTGTAGCATTTGGTGAAGTGTGAGGTCGAGGTAAATCCACTTGCTACCGCTATATCGAGTATCTGCCTACCTGTGCGTCGCAGTAGGTCGCGTCCTTTGTCGAGTCGAATGCGAAGGTAATATTGCCTTGGTGTCTGATCAAAATGCTGCCGGAAGAGGCGCTCCAATTGGCGAGTGGAGAGATCAACTGTCTCCGCCAATTGCCTACAACTCAACGGGTCTTCTAAATGGTTCTCCATCGCTCTTACGGCGCTTATGACCTTGGCGTTGGTAGTCCCCAATCGGTAACGCAAATCTTGGCGCTGGGCGTCCTCTCCATCGCGGATTTCCTGATGCAGCAGAACCTCAGAGACGCGACGAGCTAATGCGAATCCAACCTTCTCTGAGATAAAGTGCAGCATCATATCGAGCCCTGCAGTGCCGCCACCACATGTCCAGCGGTTGCGATCAATTTCGAAAATGTCGGGACTCACCTCGGTCTCTGGAAATTCCTCGTTGAGGGTTTCAATATTTTCCCAGTGAATAGTGCAGCGATAGCCGTTCAACAAACCGTAGCGTGCAAGAACATGCGCTCCGGTGCAGGCGGCGCCAATTTTCTGACCATGGGCAAGAAGATAGCGTAGTCGCTTACCGAGTTCCCTACCGGGGTCCACCTGTTCGACATCAATGCCAGAACAGACCAAAGTCAAGAAAGCATCGGTAAGATCTTGTACGCTGCCATCAACCTGGGTCATGACGTGATTGCTAGCCTTAACAGGCGCACCATCAAGCGAGTAACAAGACCATTCAAAATAGGTTTCGCCGGATTCGCGGTTGGCGAGGCGGATCGGCTCGATTAGAGAAGAAAAGGCGATCATCGAAAAATTTGGAAGCAAAACGAATGCCAATTTGATCGGTTGATTGAGTACCTGTTCCTTCATATTCAACTCGTGCACTTCTGAAGGCCTACAATTAAGGGAACTTATTTAATTCGGTAATTGACCCAAATACTCGTCAAAGATCGTGAGAATCACTTTCACGTCGAGTGGCGATTCGTCCCAGAGTGACATCAACGATCCCTTATGCTTCTGCATGAAGCGCTTGAAGTCATCGCAGTGAAAATCTTCAAATTCCCGGCGGAAATTCACCATATAGTCGTTATACAAGTCGACCCCAAGATCCTGAAAGGCTTGCATTTCGTAAAGTGAAGCCTCGCATTCCATATTGAGACTATTCATATGTGTCAAACGTCCATACATATGCTGGATGCCATGGCCAACGAGTTCATGAACAATACCCTCGGCAGCGATCTCTGCTGGGGAATGTTTAATTATGTAACGGCCGAGCATGGCGACAAATACATTATTCCATGGAGCATCCGCGGCAGGCTCGTAAAAGTTAGGTAGAAAGGCCGCCAGAATAATATCGCCACGTGACCATTCGGGAAAACCAGGGTCGTAGACCACAACCACATCACCCCTAGATTTCAATAAATTGAGCGCATCCGCATTAAACGAAGATTTTTCATAGATAAGATCAATAGCTTTCTTGATCTTGTCCATTGCCTCGCTAGATTCAAGCAAGGAAATGTCGGGTTTCACTGCTGGATCAACGGGCAATACCTTAAGGTAAATGCCATGATGATATTCGTCGATAGTAACGCCATTATCAGCAGCCTGAACCACGAAAGCAGATATAAGCAACGCTAATATGGCAGTGGCAATTCCGCTTCTAAGGTTTCCTAAACTCATGCTGAACTTCGAAGACATATGTGACTGCCGACATACTCTAGCGGATGTGGAAGGGCTCTGCTAAGAACCTTTAAGGGAAACATCTAAGGCGGAGTGGTTACAGGCATGGCGAAGACAAGTGGCAAGACCTTGAAAAATGAAACACTTCTATCTGTACTCGGGCGCGATCCTGAAGCCTATCACGGTGCCGTCAATGTACCGGTATATCACGCTTCAACGATTCTATACCCCAGCTTTGCTGAATTAAAAAAAGCGGAACAACGTGAGTATGGCAAAGTGTTTTACGGTCGCCATGGCACACCCACTACGTTTGCCCTCCAAGACACAGTCGCCGAAATCGAGGGCGGATGGCGTAGTTTTGCCTTTGGTTCGGGAAAGGCCGCTATCCTGGCTTCACTACTCGCATTTCTAGAAAATGGCGATCATCTGCTGATGGTCGATAGTGCCTATGGCCCAAGCCGCCAATTAGCTAAAGGACTATTCAGCCGCCTTGGCGTTAAACACACTTTTTACGACCCGCTCATCGGCGCGGGCATTAAGAAACTCATCCAGTCAAATACCAAGGTTATCTTTACAGAGGCCCCTGGCTCCCTGACGTTCGAGATGCAGGATATTCCGGCCATTAGCAAAGCAGCACACCTTACCGGGGCCAAGGTAATTATGGACAATACCTGGGCCTCTCCGTTTCTTTGCAATCCGTTCGCGCTTGGCGTCGACGTATCAGTTCAAGCGGGCACGAAATATATCGTTGGCCATTCCGACGCCATGCTAGGCATGGTCACCACCAACAAAGAGTGCTTTTCTGCAATAGAACAAGTGTTCGATGATCTCGGTGCCTCGGCCAGCCCCGACGATTGTTATCTCGCACTTCGTGGAATGCGAACACTAGCGCTTCGTCTTGAACGACAAGGTAGAACTGGTCTTCAACTGGCGGAATGGCTCGCCGGCCGCCGTGAAGTTTCGCGGGTCCTCCATCCGGCACTCAAGGAGGACCCTGGTTACAAGATCTGGCGCCGCGATTTTACTGGCACTTCTGGTTTGTTCGGCGTCGTACTTAATCCAGTACCAGAAAAAGCAGTTGCCGCCATGCTCGACGGCTTAGAATTATTCGGCATGGGTTACTCGTGGGGTGGCTATGAAAGCCTTGCGATACCAACCTATCCACATAAAATTCGCGAGACGCGCAATTGGGACCCAGATTATCCTTGCCTCCGTATCCATGCCGGCGTCGAAAACCCCGAAGACTTAATTTCTGACTTACGAAACGGATTTGAGTGCCTTAATAAGGCAAAACGAAAATCTAAGAAACGGAGCAGCTAGTAGTCTGGCACGTGCCCCTGACACGCAAAATCAGTCTAGTCTCGGAGCTACCCAGTATCATTCCCCACCGTAACGCAGGTGTCTCATCGCCAATCCGTTGTTTTGTATCGTTTTGCCCAATCAATGCCCTGCCAGGTTGTCCAATTTTCCGGATGCACGAGTATCAACCATCTCGGCTCTGGTAGAGTCGGCGCCAGATAGTTCGGACCATTTTCGCCAAGGTAGCGCACCGACATACGGGTCGCAATCTCAACCCATTTACCACCGACATTCGCCTCTTCAATGATTTCGCCTTTACCTCTAACCATAACCTTACGCAGACCGTCCGCTTGGTCGATGCAAATGAAGACCCGGGGGTCCTTTTGAATATACTTGGCCCATAGTGAACGCTCGCGCGGGATGATATAGAACCCGTCGTTACTATACTCGAACCAGACTGGTACGACATACGGCCATCCGTCGTCATCAAGACAGCCAAGCCGGCAAAGCAGATTACCAGACAAAAATTCCGCCACCTCCTCTTTGCTCATGGCACCAACTTTACCTCGCCAAGCTTCGCTCTCGCTCATATTCGTCTCCATTACATTGCATATAATTAATTTCATCAAATTGCCTGTGCGACGGCATATTGTAAACAGAGCCAATGGTTACACACGCGACCCCACCGTGACGGGCAGGTAAAATCTATGATATTGCTCAACGTTAATAAATAATTAACCGACTAACAATTTGGAGAGACCTTCATGCGTATCGGCGCTGTATTCCCACAGACAGAAATTGGTTCAGATCCAGCCAAAGTGAAAGATTATGCTCAGGCCGTGGAAGAAATCGGTTTCGATCATATTTTGACTTTCGATCATATCCTCGGCGGTAATGCCGCGACCCATAATCTCAAGGGGCCTTATAAGCACACCGACAGTTTTCATGAGTTGTTTGTACTCTATGGCTACCTTGCCGCCGTGACACAAAAAATTGAACTTGCTAGCGGCATAATTATTTTGGGCCAGCGTCAAACAGCGCTCGTTGCCAAGCAAGCAGCAGCAATCGACATCCTCTCAAATGGACGCCTCCGCCTAGGCGTCGGCATTGGATGGAACGATGTAGAGTACGAAGCTCTTGGTATGAATTTTACGGATCGTGGCAAGCGTTCCGAGGAACAGATCGATGTGATGCGCAAACTTTGGTGCAACGAACTCATCACTTATGAAGGAAAGTGGCACAAAATTACAGACGCGGGACTTAATCCTCTGCCATTGCAACAACCTATTCCTATATGGTTCGGCGGTCATGCTGAAGCAGTGATGCGACGGGTTGCCAACATCGGCGATGGCTGGTTTCCAATCTTCGAGCTAGATGATGACGGCCGAAAGCAGCTCGACAAGCTCCGCGGTTATATCTCAGAAGCCGGACGCAACTCCTCCGAAGTAGGTATTGAAAGCTTCAATACCCTCGCAGGCAACACCCCCGACGATTGGGCGAAGAACGCAGCAGCGTGGAGGGCAGAGGGCGCAACACATTTCTCCTGCAACACCATGAATGCAGGATTCAAATCCCTCGACGAACATATCGACGCCGTCCGACGCTTCCACGAGTCCGTCTCGGTAACCTGACTTGACTCCGGAACAAGCTATTTTTTTGGACAGTGCCCGGATTGCACATTTGGCAACCGCCGATGCCAGAGGCCTGCCCCATCTCGTACCAGTCTGCTTCATCCGCACTGGCAAGAAAATTTATATTACGATAGATGAAAAACCAAAGCAGGGAAGCGATCTCAAGCGCCTGCGGAACATTCGTGAAAA
The DNA here is from genome assembly GCA_002717225.1 of Rhodospirillaceae bacterium. Classification (GTDB taxonomy): domain Bacteria; phylum Pseudomonadota; class Alphaproteobacteria; order UBA828; family UBA828; genus PTKB01. Next base: position 52,176 of record PBDG01000027.1, read on the forward strand.
CCCCATGGTGGCACTCACTGCAGACCGTTATGATGATGCCGATTGGTCGTATCTAGGCTGGGTTATGGTACGTGGCAGCGCCAGCATTTTAACGGAAGGGAGTGAACACGCTAAGGCACAAGAATGCCTCAGCGCTAAACACAGTCAATTGCGAAATATGGAGTTGGCATCTCTGCCAGTGATCGCTATTCAAATAGAAAAGATCGCGAGTTGGGGAGACCTCTCGCTTAAAAAGTAAACCTTATTTTCTCCGGACCGCTTGCCTATCATGCCCAATCGTCTCACGCTGCTCGCACTTCCCGGTATTCCGCTCGTCGAACCTGGTGACGACCTTTGCGGTCTTATCGGCGATGCCATAATACGGGCGGGCGAAGAGCTACACGATGGCGATGTATTGGTGATTGCTCAAAAGATTGTTTCCAAGTCTGAGGGGCGCTTTGCCGATCTTGATACAGTGGAACCCTCCGCCGAAGCCTTAACTTTGGCCGGCAAAACCGAGAAAGATCCACGTCTGGTAGAGCTAATTCTTTCAGAGTCCCGCGCAGTACTTCGTTACCGAGCAAATGTAATAATCGTTGAACACCGACTTGGTTTCGTGCTCGCCAATGCCGGCATCGACCAGTCTAATGTGGCTCTCAATAATGATGGCCGTCGCGTTCTTCTACTACCGCTCGACCCGGATAAAACTTGTACCCAGTTGCGTGAGGGAATTGCCACGAGGTTTGGCAAGGATGTCGCAGTAGTGATAAATGACAGCGTAGGACGTGCTTGGCGTGTCGGAACCGTAGGAATCGCTCTTGGCGCAGCGGGCCTCGAAACGGTGGTTGACCTGCGCGGTCAATCAGATCTTTACGGACGTCCGCTCGCAGTATCCATAGTTGGCCTCGGTGACGAGCTCGCAGCCGCTGCTACCATCATCCAGGGCGAGGGCGACGAAGGTCTGCCAATAGTTCTCATCCGCGGGCTAGACCGCTCCTCTGAAGGAGAGAGCGGTGCAAAACTAGTACGCGATGCGGCAGAGGACCTGTTCCGATGAGTACTGCGACCTGCCTGGCTCTTTCCGGCGGCGTAGGCGGAGCCAAGCTTGCCCTGGGCTTAAGTCAGATCCTACCCGCGGATGAATTAGCTATTTGCGTCAATATTGGTGACGATTTCGAGCATTTCGGCCTGACCATCTGCCCGGATATTGATACGCTGATCTATACTCTTTCAGGCCTCGCCAACCCAGAAACAGGCTGGGGCCGGGTCGGCGACGGCACACAATTCATGGAGACATTGAAATGCCTCGGCGCCGAAAGCTGGTTCCATCTCGGTGATGGGGACCTGGCTATGCATGTCACGCGAACACAGCGCCTGCGCTCAAATGAACCCTTAAGTAACATCACTGCCGACATCTCCACTCATCTTGGCATCAAGGCACACGTCCTCCCAGCGAGCGACGACCATGTGCGCACCATTGTCGAAACGACACTAGGAGACCTTCCCTTACAGCAATATTTTGTGCAAAAAAAATGCGCCCCCGAAGTAACCGGCTTTCACTATATGGGTGCAGACAACGCACAGGCCAATCCAGATGTTCTTTCCATCCTCTCGGCGCAAACTCTCCGCGCGGTGGTCATCTGCCCATCCAATCCCTATATCTCCATTGATCCAATTCTTGCCATTCCAGCACTCCGCCAAGCGCTGATAAATTGCAGCGTACCCGTAATCGCGGTTTCACCTATCGTCGGCGGCAACGCGCTGAAGGGTCCGACCGCAAAGATGATGTGCGAATTGGGAATACGAGTTAGCGCCCTTGCCATCGCGGAGCACTATGGCGGATTGATCGACGGTTTCGTGCTGGATCCTGCCGACGAAGCACTTGCACCAGCCATCGCCGATCTTGGAATTTCGCCTCACATCGCACCTGCTGTGATGGGAAGCCTAAGAGATAAAACCTTGCTGGCCCAGGCGTGCCTGAATTTTGCGAGATCTCTACACTAGGCGCTTATCGGAAATGCGGGATAACATGCTCGCCATATTCAGCAACGATTTTCTCTTCTGAACCGTTGGTGAGATAGATAGTAAATTGAGTAACGCCCGATGCTTCAAGCTCCTTGATTTTCTCTACATGGCGCTCAACTGGTCCTAAAATACCAAATGATTCAGTGATCTCTGGCGTCACGAAATAGGTGTTGTCAGAATCCTTATCTGCATGCTGGCGGTAGTTATAGGCATCGCCCCCAGCTCCGCCGGCACGACGGTTTTCAATATAGTCGGTGAGACTTTTCGGCACTAAATCCGAGCCTTTGCCATATTTCTCGACAATATCGGCAACATGATTACCTACAAGAGCCGGAAACCACTTAGTCTGCGCTACGCCGGTTTCCATATCGCCAACCCAGACCGGCGCACAGGCGAGCACTCGGTATTTTGACATATCGCGGCCCGCTGCCTTGCCGGCAGAAATCGCCTGCTCAGAGAACCAAGAACAAAGCCCGGGATCAGCAAGCTGAATAACCAGTCCGTCACCGACCTCGCCTGCCATTTGCAAGGCCTTCGGACCATAGGCTGCAATCCAGACCGGCAGAGGGTGCTTGTCGACCCAATCCATAAAGATCGGATTGGGCGTGTCATCATAGGTGTAGGTCTCGCCTGATACCATCTGGCGTACCGCTTCACAGAACTCTGTCGTATAGGCAATGGTGCCAGGTTTTTTCCCCATTACCCGCATGGAACTGTCACCACGACCGACGGCAATATCGAAACGCCCGCCGCTGATCTTAGAAAGTGTTGCGAACATGGAAGAGGCGACTGACCAGTCGCGTACCTTAGGGTTGGTTACTAGTGGGCCGAAGCGAAGTTTATCCGTATGCTCCATGCATTGCGCGATCTTTGGATAGGGATCAGCCCAAAGAATGTGTGAATCAAAAAACCAACAATATTCGAAGCCCGCCGCCTCGCATTGCCGTGCGATGGCGATCGTACGTTTAGGTTCAATTTCGCCCTTGAACGCGATGCCAAATTCCATATTTCCTGCCCTCTTCTGCAATGCGGTTCTTAATTACCGAAAATGTGGAATGATTTTGTCGGCATATTCGGCGACGATCTGTTCCTCATTCCCCTGCGTGAGATAAATTGTGAACTGAGTTACCCCAGCGGCCTTCAGTTTCTCGATTCTCTCAATATGAACTTCTGGTGGGCCGACAATACAAAATGATTCAGTAACAGCATTGTTTACGTAATAGAGATTGTCGGATTCCTTTACCGCGTGCTTGCGATAGTCATAGCCTTCGTCCGCGCCCTTACCCTGGCGTGCCTCAATGAACTTAGTAAGACTTTCGGGCACGAGGTCCGTGTCCTTGCCGTATTTCTCCACTATATCAGCAACATGATTTCCGACTACCGCAGGGAACCAACTCGTTTGTTTGATTCCCGTCTCAACATCACCGACAAAAACTGGCGAACAGGCGAGCGATCGATAGTTTGTCATATCAAGCCCACTCGCCGCGCCGGCGGCCTTAGCCTGCTCGGTGAACCACTGGCAAAGACCAGGCTCAGCTAGTTGGATAATCAATCCATCACCCTTCTCACCTGCTACTTTGAGCGCCTTAGGGCCATAGGCAGCTATCCACACCGGCAATTGATGCCCTTCAGTCCAATCCATGAAAACTGGATTAGGGCTGCCATCATAGCTATAGATCTCACCCGAGGTCATGGTGCGAACGGCTTTAACACATTCAATCAAAGTATCCAGAGTCGCAGGTTTCTTTCCCATCACCCGCATGGAACTATCACCGCGCCCTATCGCCATATCCATACGCCCGCCGCTCATGCGATTGAGGGTAGCGAAAACGCTTGCCGCAACTGACCAGTCGCGCACCTTCGGGTTAGTGACCAACGGGCCATAGCGCACCCGCTCAGTATGCTGCATGCTGGCTGCGATCTGAGTGTAGGGATCAGACCAGATTATATGAGAATCGAAGAACCAGATGTAATCAAACCCACCGGCCTCGACTTGGCGCGAAATAGCGAGCATGCGTTTGTGATCAAGGTCACCCTTAAAGGCGATACCGAACTCCATTGATTATCTCCTCATTCTGCGTCTCTTGGATTCTAACGGAAATGCGGTATCACATGTTCGCCATATTCCGCAATCTGGCGTTCTTCCTCGCCTGAACACAGATAGATGTTGAATTGCGTCACACCGGCAGCCTCCAGCCTGCGCATTTTCTCAACATGGGCGTCGGCCGGGCCAATGACGCCAAATGCCTCTGTGGTTTCTCCGGTGACATAATAAGTATTTTCATCATCCATCTGCGTGTGTTGGCTATAGTCATATCCCTCATCAGCCCCTGTGCCCTCGCGCTTCTGTACATAGGCTGTCAACGCTTCTGGCACCTCGCGCGTGTCTGAACCATACCATTTGAGAATATCGGCAATATGATTGCCAACCAAAGCCGGAAACCAACGCGTCTGCTCCACGCCTTTCGCCTTGTCACCAACCCAGACCGGTGCACAGGCCATGACGCGGTAACCGCTCATATCACGCCCTATTTCATTACCCGCTTTTCGTGCGGTGTCTCCCATCCATTCGCAGAGTGACGGCTCAGCAAGTTGTACGATCAATCCCTCACCGGCGCGTCCGGCGGCAGCAAGCGCCTTGGGACCGTAGCCTGCAACCCAGATTGGCATATCGTAACCACCGGTCCAATCGAATTGGACCGGCTCGGGCCGATCGTCATAAGTCACCGCCTCGCCCTTCACCAATCCTTTCATAGCGGCGCAAAAATTCTCCATGCGCTTTACCGTCGCTGGCCTCTTGCCGACCACACGCACTGCACTGTCGCCACGACCGACGCCAAGATCAAAACGCCCATCGCTTTGGACTGCTAACGCGCCAAACAGACTGGCCGCAACCGACCATTCACGTGTCTGGGGATTGGTAACGCAAGGGCCAAAACGGAGTTTTGAGGTGTGCTCCATGGCCACCGCCATCTGCGGATAGAGGTCGCGCCATAGCACGTGGCTATCAAAGAACCAGGCATAGTCGAAACCGGCTTCTTCCGCCTGACGGCAAATCGCGACGACACGCCTCTTATCGAGATCGCCGCGGAAGGTGAAGGCAAATTCCATCTAATCTACTCCCCACGCATTATTCGGCCCAAACTTTTACACCGCCATGCTTAAACGGCGTAGCTTTGGATATATTAAGTCGGATGAGAATGGGTGTAAGTGCCTCAATACACCTAGCGCTCTCTGCTAGGCCACAGTTGTAGCAGGTGACACCAAGCTTAGAGATCAACGCCATGACCTTTTTCTTAGCCTCAAGGTCGTTGCCACAGACAAGTATATCACAATTGATTTCAGCTTGAAGATCGGCGAGCACACTGGCCGAAACGTTATGAAGCGCTCCAACAACCGGAATATGATCGCCAAGCTTCACTTGAGCCGCCTCCGTCGCCGACCCTTCGGTTGGCATGACGACTTTCTTCGGGTTGTCTTCAGCCAGCGGCACCACTATATCGACAAGAATCTTCCCTGAAAGCCCCTCCCGGATGCCATCAATGGTGGCGTCGTGCCCCCCGTAGGGCACAGCAAGAATCACTATTTCATCCGCCGCCCGTACCGCCGAGAGATTATCCATACCGCTAATTTTACCTGCCTTAGCGGTGAGCGGTTCAGACAAATCCGCTGCTATAATTTCCGCCCGTGCGCCATCGCGCGAACCCACAACTACATCTACGCCAGTCAGTGCAAAACGCTGAGCTAAACCTTTACCTTGCGGCCCAGTGCCGCCAATCACAGCTATTTTCATACGCCATTCGCTCCTAACATTTATTGTCTCCTCCGCCACTGATTTCGACTTAGGGAGGCAAATCCTATGCGATGGAAGCCCCCCTTTACCAGAACTCCGAGAAAGGTATCCGCTTAAATAATCTGGTCAATCCAAACTCTAAATATGATCGTGAGGTAAGACTTGAATCCCTGCTCCCTTTCTCATAGCGTCGTTTAATCGCCTGAACTCTCCGGCGGAGCCGGTAAGCTTTGACAAATAACAAACATCATTCTGACTACGCCGATATGCCCTTAGGAATGGCAAAACGCTAATGTGGGCTGTCATACCGGTTAAGGATCTGGCAGGAGCCAAACAACGACTGGCACCGGTGTTGGCGCCAAAGGAGCGACAAGAACTGTTTCTCGCAATGCTCGAAGATGTGCTGGCTGCACTGGTGACGACTTCCTCGCTTGATGGGATCGCGATGATCACGCGCGACGCCAACGCACGGGCTATGGCCAGGCAGGTCGGGGCCGAGGTAATCTCCGAGGATAAGAATGACGGGCAAACCGCAGCGGTCAACTTTGGAATTGCTCAGCTAATGTCGCGCGGTGTCTCAATGATCCTTCAGGTACCCGCAGATGTCCCACTTGCCTTGCCTTCTGAGTTCGAGAAGGCGATAACTATCCATCGAGCAGTGATAACACCGGCAGTGACCATCGTGCCAGCACGTGACCAGCAAGGCTCTAATTGCGTACTCTGCTCGCCACCAAATGCGTTACCACTTCGTTTCGGCAATAACAGTTTTTATCCTCATCTTGATGCTGCACATCGTCTCGGTATCCAGCCCACAATTCTGCCGCTCTCCGGCTTAGGTCTCGACATAGATACGCCTGACGATCTCACCGAGTTACTTGCCCGTTCTGGCAACACTAGGGCCCAAACTTACCTGACGGAAAGTGGCATTGCAGCGCGCCTTAGCGAGAAACAGATATCAGTATGAACGGCTTGGCTACAATATTACCCGGCGCCGAAAATGCGGCGGAACTCATAGGCGAACTTAACTCTCTCGGTCAAGCGGAGATGGAAGCGCGCGCCGCTAATTTGCGCGATGCTAGCCATGGTGACCTTGTCACCTATTCTAGGAAGGTATTTATCCCACTTACCCACCTCTGCCGCGACGTTTGTCATTACTGCACTTTTGCCACACCGCCGAAGAAGGGAGAGCGATGTTACATGACGGCAGACGAAGTACTCGCCATCGCCCAAGCGGGCGCCGTGGCGGGCTGCCACGAAGCTCTCTTTACTCTTGGTGACAAACCGGAGCTACGCTATGAGGCGGCCCGCCAAGAATTAGACGAACTTGGTCACGATAGCACTCTCTCTTATCTCGCCGAGATGGCAAAGGTGGTGCATAAGGAAACCGGCCTTTTACCTCACTTAAACCCGGGCGTGCTGACTGCGGAAGATTTGACTGCACTTCGCCCTATCTCGGCCTCTCAGGGACTAATGGTCGAAAGTCTCTCAGAACGGCTCTGCCAAAAAGGCATGGCCCATCACGGCTCACCGGACAAGTTTCCTGGTGCGCGCCTTGGAACTATCGAGCTCGCCGGAAAGGCAGCAGTGCCCTTCACCACTGGTGTGTTAATCGGCATCGGAGAGACACGACTTGAGCGTATTGAGACCTTTCTCGCGCTCGCGGAACTGCATGAAAAATATGGCCATATTCAAGAAATTATTGTGCAAAACTTCCGGGCTAAATCCGGCACACGCATGGCTGAAGCACCGGAGCCGGACTTGGACGAGCTTTGCTGGACCATTGCTGCGGCGCGCCTTACCTTCGGCGCCGAGATGAATATACAGGCTCCGCCCAATCTCAGTCCGAAAGGCCTATCTGGCCTAGCGCGGTTGATCGAAGCTGGAATCAACGATTGGGGCGGTGTATCGCCAGTGACGCCGGATTTTGTAAATCCCGAAGCACCCTGGCCGCATCTCGACATACTGGCCACGGAAACCGCAACCTGCGGCAAATATCTTGCAGAGCGTCTCGCGCTTTACCCAGCCTACATTCATAACAGCGGCCGCTGGCTCGCGCCCGACATGGAAACCGCAATTTTACAAGAATGCGACGGTGATGGCTTAGCACGAACTGAGAATTGGTCGCCGGGCTCTATCACCGCACCGCCAGCTAATAGCAAGAAGGCTTCACCCGCTCCCACCGAAACACAACGTCAAATTCTGCTCAAGGCACGAGACGGCCGGGACTTAACCGAAGGCGAGATTGTTACCTTGTTTGAAGCGCGCGGTGCGGCTTTCAATGCGGTATGCCAAGCAGCCGATGAGCTACGCTCTGAGGTCTCCGGCGATACCGTACGCTATGTCGTCAACCGCAACATCAACTACACCAATATCTGCTATTTCCGCTGTCAGTTTTGTGCATTCTCCAAAGGGAAGATGAGCGAAAATTTGCGCGGACGGCCCTACGACCTCAAACAAGACGAGATTGCACGAAGGGTGAAAGAGGCTTGGCAGCGCGGTGCAACGGAGATTTGCCTCCAGGGCGGTATTCACCCAGATTATACTGGACAGACCTATCTTGATATCTGCCGCACGGTGCTAGAAGCAGCACCAGAAATTCACATTCATGCTTTTTCGCCACTAGAAATTTGGCAGGGGGCAGCAACCATTGGGCTATCGCTCGCAGAATTTCTTTCCCTATTGAAAAACGCCGGACTTGGCAGCTTGCCAGGAACGGCTGCAGAAGTTCTGGACGATGAAGTGCGCGCCATCATCTGTCCGGACAAGGTCTCGACTAATCAGTGGTTAGAGGTAATGGAAACAGCCCATAGCGTCGGCCTTCGCACAACGAGCACGATCATGTATGGCCATGTCGAAAGGCCACTAAATTGGGCACGGCATCTGTTGCGCCTTCGCGCACTACAAAAAAAGACTGGAGGCTTCACTGAATTTGTGCCGCTGCCTTTCGTCCACATGGAGGCACCAATTTATCTCAAAGGTCGCGCACGCAAAGGCCCGACTTGGCGTGAATCAATCTTGATGCATGCTGTGGCCCGTCTTGCGCTGCATCC
>PBDG01000005.1 GCA_002717225.1 Rhodospirillaceae bacterium
AAGGCCCCCAAAGGGCGAGCCAAGCGATATCCAGTTATAGTTTGGGTCTGTTTGAGCTGTTGTTACGTATGCCATTGTTTTTAGTTCCCTTCCAGTTGTTGTTGAATGTCTTTTTTGCCTTGTCGGCGTTCTTTGGTCTTCAATGTCTTTTCTGCTCGCGGCGCCGCTTTCCGCCCCCGGCGCGTATGACGCGCACCGGAGTGTTTCAAGCTGTTCACCTTGTTTGAGTCGTTCATTGGCTCCCCCTAGCAAGTGCACACGTAGTCAATGAACAGAGCGTTCAGCTTTTCCAAGGTAGGCACGTTGTATTTTGTCCATGCGAAATTGGGGTAATTATTGTCCATTTCACTCAGACAGTATTCCCAGTCCATTGAACCACCGTCTAAGGACTTGGCAGGCTTTTTCCACATGACAAAAACACGACCGGTTGTGGTTTGACGTGTTTTGAGTACCGTTCCATTGTGGGCCGACACTTTCGAAAGGACTTTGTTGTGTGTTTTATAGTTCATTGTTTGTTCCTTGTGTTTGTTTGTGCCCTGACCTTACCACCGGTAGTAAACCCTGTAAACAGCTGAATGTCGTTTTTTTTATAAGTTGTTGAAACTATAGGTGATAAAAGTTCTGTTCTATGTGTGGAAATGGCGCTACCAGGGGTAAAAGGTTTGGCAGAATTGCCACCCATGGCGCGCCACAATTGGGGAGTTGTTGAGGTGGTTCGCTTGTTTAGATGATATCATGCCGGGCATGAAGAACGTATCAAAGAAGGTTTTACAGTACGTCGGCACCATCAACAGAGGCAACGTTCAGCGGGCGCTACAATCCTGTTTGATGCAAGCCGAGGTTGATATGCCACTCTATCGGCAATTGGCTGCACTTGATATCCAGCTAGAGGTAGAGCAGACGGCATTGCTTCACATTGACGACAAAGCGCGCAATTTCAATAATCCGGCCAGACTCGCAGCAACTTACTCGACAGTAAAGGACCTATTGAAACCTGCCGACAACGAACGGCAAGCATTGGATGATGGTTGGGACACGTTACTGACAGAGGATTCAGACACCGAACAGTCAGAAGCTATGCCACAACTCGCAGTTGTTGAACCTGCCGAACCTAGTCCTCCCCCTATGGGGGATTGTGTGGGTACTGGTAAGGATGGTGATAGTGGGAACGGTTTACCTTTGTCACACAAGCGGCATCGCCTCGACACCCTCACACGTCGTCGAATTGAGGTGGCGCTACGTGGCCCCCGTCCCAACAAGGCGGAGATAGCCAGGACCGTTGGCGTGAGCAGGTCCACAGTAGACCGTATCTCCCGTCAGATCGATTCGGCGTAAGTGCCCGAAATCATTGCCCTTTCCTCGACCCCCACCCCCATGTACCCGATTTGGCCTCCGAGTCCGTCCGTCCATCCTCTGGGTACTTCACACTGGCTATCGGGAATTTCAGATTTGACCCCCCAGGAGTCCCAGGGCCGGGCCACCGGATTAGTACATTCAATTAGGGTTTATGGGTAATTAATGACCTACCCTTATTAAGCCTGACTTATGCGGCATGGTGTCCGAAAGGGACCCAAGCTAGGATTGGACTTTGTTGTTTAATGATGTGGGCTTTTAGCGCGGGTCTATTCGACCCGTGAAATACTATAAGTTGTTAGCAGGTGAGCGTTAGCGAACTCTTTATTAGATTCTAGCACGATTTTGCAGTCTTGAACAGCGGGTTTTTTTTGACCCCTCTGGGGGAAAACTGTGGATAAGCTGTTGAAGAAAAATAATGATTTGGTGATTATTTTCGATTCCTTATACTGTCGCTATGACAGACCAGCTCATCAGTCAGCTTGTAGACTTTGGTGCCCTTGGTTTGTTCTCTGGCTTTTTAGTATATCAGTTTATTCAGATGCAAAAGAGATTAGATAGTCTTGTGGAGAGGTTCCAGGAGCAGGTCAATGCAATTGGTGAAGATTTTGATAAGCGGGTAGAAGAAATGCGCGCACGGTATGATGTGGTGATTGCCGACATCCGAAGTGACTGCCGTGAGAACGAGGCTCGGCTACAAAACGAGGTCAAAGAGGCGCAGCGTGAGTTGCTGGCCAGGGAGCGCCAATCGTTGGCGAATATTAAGATAGGTGATTGATTTATTCTTACTGGTCGTTATTTCTTGGGTGGGGCTGTTTATTGTTGCGGAAGTAACTGGCTAGTTCGCTCGCTCCCACCACTCTTTTAGAAAGTCTTCAAAGTCATCCAGCATCATTACAACGTAAGGCTGTTTCCTGTCCTCTTTGATAACGGCCAGCGGAATGCGACCCTTCGGGCAAGTGCTAACGGCAGTGTTCAATGCTCGTCTTACCGGTGGCCTTGCGCCCACCTTACACTCAATATGGAGTGGTCCCGCCTGGACATCGGGCACATCCTCGGCGCCGCCTTGAGTTTGTAAGCCTCGTTTGGCTTCGCATCCCGGCATTACCTCTCGTAGCCTTCGGGCCACTTCTCGTTCCCAATTATGTCCCTTTGTTCTTTGATATTTACTCATGGCGTTTTCCCTTTGTGGTTGAACTGCTCATATGGGCACTGTAACATTGCCAGGTTGTAGCATAGGATAAAAAGATGGGAAACGAATCAACGACAGCGACTTTCAAAGTAGACGAAACTCTTTACCATGACCTGCAGTTACTGAAGGAAAGAACGGGTATTCCTATTCGGGTAATAGTCGATCTCCTCGGAGAGCTGGCCGCATCTGCACTTCAGACGAGAGTAAGAGGTGAATGGGAAGAACCACAAGAAAGGTTCCTGCCAAACCAAGGCCAAAAAATTGTTCATATGAGCAATCACGTCCATAAACGACTTAGCTCGCTAACAAAAAAGATTGGCCTAAACGTAACAACTGCAGTCAATGAGGCCTTCTATTCAAAAAGAAGCGACATCAATAAACTCAAAGGACTTCGGCTAGAAAAGATGAACCAATGCTGGAACGCTACCTGCGAAACGGCAGAGCTTGCGAGCAAACGGCGAATCATTCAAGCGAAGCAACAGGCCCCCCTGGTGCAAGCCCAGTGACAAAGGCCGAGTTCTGGAACAGATGCAGGAACGATAGACGGTTTTTCTTTAAGAAATGCCTGCGTATTCGTGTGCAAACGGCAGACGGAGCCTACCGAATGCGCCCGTTCATCCTCAACAGAGAGCAGGAAATGGTTGTCAGTTGGATGGAAGAGCAAGAAAGAGCGGGTAAACCTGTGCGGTTTATTATTCTAAAGGCCCGCCAGCTCGGAATGACAACCCTTGCAATGGCTATTTGGTTCCACCTGTGCGTGTTTAGAGACCTTATTCGCTGCCAGGTGGTGGGTCACCGCCAAGAAGATACCCGTAAGATTTCTGAAATGCCCCACTTGATGAACAGCAACCTTCCTTCGGTAATAGCCCCCAGGTGTGAAGCAAAAAAGGTTCGGCTTAATCTGTACTGGGAAAACGGTTCATGGCTTGAGCTGACAACACAGGGTGGTGAAGAGGGTGGCCGTGGCGCAACGCCAACAGCGGTTCACGCAACAGAGCTTAGTTCTTGGGATATCTTGCGTGTTCAGTCAGAAGCGGAGAAGGTGCTTCAAGGGTATTTTTCTCCAGTGAACTTGGTTGCAGGCACATATCTTGGGTGTGAATCAACTGCCGGTATGGCCGCTGGTTCGATGTATTCTCGGTTTATTGACGCACATACTGGACCGCCCGGCCTATGGAAGAGCTTCTTTTTCTCATGGAAAGGTGTTCCAAAGTATTGCCTTTCTGTGTCTAAAGAAGACCAAGAAAAAGACGCCCTAATGAAACTCCACTATAAAAAGGGCAACGCGGCAGCGGCAAAAAAGATTGCAGATGGGTTTGGCTACAGCCAAATCTGGTTTGAAAGAGCAATAGAATACGACTTGCTGGTTGGCGAGGTGCAATGGGCAATTGCCAAAGTCAGGGAGATGAGCGGGGACCTTCGGCGGTTTGACCAGGAGTTCCCGTTGTCTTGGCAAGATGCGTTTGTTGCTGGCGGTCGCCCGGTGTTTGAGCAAGACATTATTGGGAAGTGGGACAGGCAAGACCTGCCAGAGACTGCGCTGATGGGGTCTCACCTTTATATGAAAGGTAACAATATTGCGCTAAACCCCGTGGGGGCGGACTGGACTGTTTATGTTCCACCAAGAGACCACCATGAATATATTGTCGGCGTTGATTGCGCGTCTGGCGTAAAAGACGGGGACTACTCTCCAATTATTGTGTTTGACAGACACACCAGGGAGATTGTGGCTCAGATGTACGCAAAGATGCCGCCAGACGAAACAGCGGACCAGGCCGTGTTGGCCGCAAAGTGGTACAACTCGGCTTACCTGATTCCAGAGATAAACAACCACGGCTATGCCTGCGTCAAAAGAATACTAGAGCTGAACTACCCAATGCACAGAAGGCATCCAAACAGAGAGCTTTCTACGCAAACACCATGGAGTGAGGCATTTGGCTTTATGACTACACGGTCTACAAGGCAGATGATTATTGACACCCTGGCACAAGCTGTTCGTGAAAACTCAATTACAGTCTGGAGTAAAGAGCTAATAACAGAGATGCGTACATTTGTTTACAACCAGCGGGGCCGGGCTGATCACATGGGCGGGCGGCACTCAGATGCAATCATTGCAACATGCTTATGCCTCTATGCTGACGCCATTAGAACACCGCCAGAGCCACTGTTTTATGAAAAGCAAGAGGAGGAATACGATTCAGACCTTCAAAGGTGGCGCGCAGAGCGACGAGGCAAAAAGAAATCTTCCCCTCACCCAAGGCTAGGGTCGTTTGCATGATTGCTGTTTGGGTTGCGATATGTTGTCTTATCTTTCTATTTGGTTGGGTGTTGGGTTATCTTATGCGAGTGCAAGAGAGACTAGATAAGCTACTTGCACAAAAAGAAAAGCAAGCGAAGGCGCTTGAGCAGAAGTGGGCGGCGTTTGATTCCTCTGGTCACAGGGGCGACTTTGAGCGCGCACTAAGGAGAAGGTAAAAATGGATCCAGTAACAATTGCCGCAATCATTTCAGGCGTGGCTGGTATTACACAGTCAGCAATTGGCGCAGCCACGCAACCCGACCCGGTAGCTCCACCACCGCCACTTGAACCTCAAAGGCGACCAGCAACCGGCGGGTTTCAGCAATCAATATCTGGGCCACCGCAACTTCCGCCACCGCCGCAGCTAATGTCAATGCCGCAACTTCCGCCAGCGCCACAAAAGGCACCCGGCCCGGTTCCAGGCCTTTCTACGCTTGGCCAGGCCCCAGACCCTGTTGCTGCGCTTAGGTCTGTTCGCATGGGAGTGTAATTGTGGCTTATGACTTTCTGCCGTCTGACGAAGAGCGGGTTGAAAGAAGGCCGCAAGGGCTATTAGACCTTGCATTTGACCCCGAATTCCTGAGAAACCTATCTGCAACACAACAGCAGTACGGGGTGGTTTCGACGGCGAAGCCCCCGGCCCCCCCAGGGAGCTTTCGTCCTGACGTTGCAATAAATCGACTCAAGCGGTCGTCTGTCATCTCGCCAAGGCTGTTGGCTGCGTTGACTAAAAGAGGAGAAAGCTGATGCACGGCCAATCGCCCATTCGGCAACAGTACGCAGAAAAAGACCTGAAAAAAAAGACAAAGCAATATGTCCCCACAACAGAAGAGGTGGAGATTCAGTCTTACGTTGATTTGCAATATGACGCTGCCGAAACGTGCAAGAAAAGCCGTGTGTCTGACGCCTGGCTTGCGCTTGCAATGTATATGGGCAAGCAGTGGATAAAGTGGAACAACGTGTCTGGCCGGGTTGAAGAGATTGCTCGCGAAGACTGGCAGGTTCACTTGGTGCTAAATTATATCCGTCCGGTGATTCAGCAGTTGGTAGGTAAGACTACAGAGAATCGACCCACGGTAATCGTTATGCCTGCAACCGGAGACTCTGACGATAGAGACAAGGCGCGGGCGTGTGAAAAGCTGATTAGCAATCACCTGTGGCGTCAACTAAAGATGCAGCTCAAAATCCAAGAATTCTCCCGATTGATGTACCAAACAGGGCTGGGGATATTCAAGGTCTACTGGGACCCAGAAGCCGGGGACGATTACGAAATTGACCTGCCGCTTTCAGAAGAAGAGCAGAAGATTGTCGAAGAGTTTGAGCGGTATAACGTACCGCACGGCATTGAGCCGCAAACCCAGAAAGGCCGAACGGGCGCCCCGGTTGTTGATGTGTTGTCGGTTTTTGAGGTGGGCTGGGACCCGGGCGCAGCGTCTCTGGACGAGTCTCGGTGGGCCTATCACGTCAGCGCGATGCACATTGACGAAGTAAGAAAGCGGTGGAAGAAGGGCGCACATGTTAATCCCAACTCCTCGTTTGACTCTGACTTGCTTTCGCTTCGCGTCCTAAGGAGTGCAACGCATGAGCGTTATGACAGAAACACAGTGCTTACAGACAGGGTTCGAGTGGTTGAGTACTTTGAGAAGCCATCGCCTCGATATCCGAAGGGTCTTTACGCCGTGGTTGCCGGTGGCCTTGTGCTGGAATACGACAAGGAGCTACCGCTTGGCGAGCTACCGTTTGTTGCGGCACGCCACATGCCGGTGCACGGCAGGGTCGATGGGGACGGTGCAATTCAAGACCTTATTGCCCCCCAGGAAGAGATTAATAAGAGGGTTAGCCAGCGCATCGAGAACGCCAATCAGATGCTCAACCAAAAGTGGCTGGTGGTAAAAGGCTCTATCTCTGGTGACATGATTACTGATCAACCGGGCGAAATTATCGAATATGACGCTCAATACCCACCACCAAGGCCAATAGCACCACCGCCAATGCCATCCGACGTTGGAAGGCTTCAAGACGAAATGCTCTCACACATGAGAAACATTTCAGGCGTTAGTGAAATGCAGCAAGGGCAAATACCCGCAGGCATCAGCGGTCGAGCTATTGGAATGATGGCTGACGCCCAGGCAACGGTTCTTGGGCCAACCATTAGAGAGCTAGAGTCCGCACTTGAAGATGTTTGCTCTCGGTTACTCAAGTACTGGCGCAACTACATGCCCGTGCCCGTTACCGTGAAAACACTTGGCGCCGAAGCGGCCCCTGAGATTTTTACGTTCTATGCAACGGACATCCAGTCAACCGATGTGGTTATTCGGCCCAACAGCTTGCTGCCAAAGCAGCCGTCTTACCGAAGAGAGCAGGTCATGATGGCCTTCACCCAGGGCGTTTTTGGAGACCCATCAAGCCCAGAGTCTCAAATGAAAGTGCGAAAGATGATGGAATGGGGTGAGCTTGACGAGTTGTTTGGCGACAACAGTAAAGACCGAATCTACGCAAGAGAGATGCTGCGCCTGATTGGTGGTGGCGGAAAAGTCAACCCAGAGCCATGGGAAGACCATGTAACCATTATTGACGAATTCCACGATATGATGACCTCGGTGACGTACCGACTGATGGACGAAGGGGTCAAGGCCGAGATAAAGCGAAACTTTGCTTGGCATTATTACTATCAAAGCCAGCTTCAGCAGGGCATTCCGTGGTGGGAACTTCCGCCAAGCGAAGGAGAGCCGCCGTCACAGCAGCAGCAACAACAACAGCAGCAGCAGTGGTCCCCAGATGCGGTTGCCCCAGAACAAGTATTTGGCCCCACCCCGTCCCCAGAGCAGGCGGCACCCCAAGAAGGTTCGCCAGAAATGGGAATGGGTGACATGCAGGCGCTGCTTCAGCAGCTTGGCGCTGGCGGTGGCGGCATGCCAGGGGGCAATCTTCCTGAAATGAATGCTGGTGTACATGGGCCTGGCGTTGCTTCGGCAGAGCTTGGCGGGTTGTACGGAGAGTAGTTTTTTAGTACATTCTATTTGTTTGTTTGTTGCGACCAGTCTTTGGTTGCTTCATTGTTTGTCCCCGGCGTGACGCTCCCCTGTTGTTGCGCTGGGGTTTTTTTTGCCGCTTGCGGCATTGAATTAGTTTAGTTTATGCTACGGACAACCTTCAAATCGTTTAGTCCGCGATAAGGACTGGAGGGTAGTATGACAACATCGACAGATGATGCTGCAATGGGCGAAATGGGTCTTGACACCCAAGCGGACTCGCCATCCGTAGATTCTGGTGACAACGCAACGGCCACTGAGGGCGATACCTCGGGCGGGGAAACTGGAGATAAGTATGTTCCGTATTCTCGATTCAAAGAAGTTATTGATGAAAGGAATTCGGACAGGAAGGCGTTCGATGAGCTTCGGTCTAATCACGAGCAATTGTTGAGCTGGGTACACCAAGAGGCTGTTCCTAAGTTGAATAAGATTGATCAAATGGGCGAGCCAGCGAGCAGTGAAGAAGAGTATGTTGATCCGCTTGAAAAGAGGATTATGGCTCAAGAGGCAGAACTAAAGCAGCTTCGGGAAACTCAGGAGCAAGACCGGCAGTCGGCTTACAAAAAAGAGTTCAACAGAAAAGTTGATCTTGTTTGTAAGGAAAACCCGCTGGCATCGCCTGCTGAGATAATGGACGCTTTTTTAAAGAACCCGACCGACTCGTTTGATTTCAAGGCGGCGGCAAAGCGTTCACACGAAACAGCACTTCGTAAAGCAGATATGCTTTATAAAAAACGAGGTGAGGTTTCAAAGGCAAAGAAGCTGATACGTTCGACTCCTGCTTCGCTGGCCGCAGAGAAAAAGCCACAGGACATGAAAGATGCCCGAGAGCTTGCGCGAGCGTTCTTCCGAAACCAACAACAATAACTGCCGGGGTAAGCCTCGGCCATAATTGGAGGATTAAATGCCTACAACAACTAACGGTTCCGGCAGCACTGGTGACTTTTCTGCCGCACTAAAAGAGTTCTATGGTCCGGGGCTTATCGGCTCCTTAAACAAAGACATTGCATACTTTGATGCCCTATCAGAAGCGGGTGCCGAGGTAGAGCTTGGCGGTAAAGGTCTCGTTTGGCCTGTCCATACCAAGTGGTCTGGTGGTGTTGGTGCGATTGCTGAAGACGCAACCCTGCCCACCGCTGGAACGCAAAGCCGGAGCAAGGCAACTGCGACATCTAAAGAGATTTACGGTCGTATTGAATTGACCCGGAAGGTAATGGCGTCAAGCCGAACAAACAAAATGGCGTTTGTTGATGCGCTTGATTCAGAGATGGACGCACTTGAATCTGAGCTGAAAAAGCAACTCAACCGACAGCTTTTGGGCAATAACGCCGTTCCCGGCGGAAGCTCGGCAGCACCCAATACGGGCATTTTGACAAAGATCACAACGGGCGTTGCTAACGCAACCCAAACGGTTGATACAACGCACCAGCTCCATAGCGGCATGAAGCTTCGCATTGGTACTGCGGATCATATCCCTGCATTAGCGTCCGATGAAGATGCCGATGCTGCTGTAATCAAGAGCGTTGACTCGCGCACCCAGATTACGCTGGAAAGCTCAATCACCACCGCGACTGGCGACTTGGTTACAATTGGTGATGCAAACTTTACGTCATTCAAGCACGAGCTGTTTGGACTTGACCACCTCATTGAGAACGACGATGACGACTTGTTTGGGATTGACGTAGGGGCCACGGGTTCCGCCTGGAAGGCTCACGTTGATGACAACAACGATGTCAATCGCTCCTTGAGCCATGAGCGCATGGACGCAATGTTTGACAGCGTTTATGAGCGAGGCGGACAGCGACCAAACTTTGTGATTGGTCACAACAGCTTTGCGCGTGAAGTCAAGAAGCTGATGGAAGGCGACGTTCGTTACGAGCCACAGACATACAAGGGCGGTTTCCAGCGAAACCTCTTGGTCTGGAACTCTGGAACGCAAGACGTTGTTATCATGAGCGACCACCTTTGCCTGCCTAACCGGGCCTACTTCCTGAACCTTGAGTTCATCAAGATGGCATACTTAGACCGGTTTGACTGGTTGGACGAGGACGGCGCTGTGCTTAGTCGCATCAGCAATAAGGCCAACTTCGAGGCAGCTTTTGGTGCCATGCTTGAGCAGATTGTAACTAAGCGTAACGCTCACGGCGTGTTGAAAGACATCTCTGTGAACGAGTCTACGCTGGTAACACCTGCATAACTTTCTTGGTGCCTCGGGGTTGAAATGACCTCGGGGCACTTTTACTTAGTATCCTCCCTATGAGGGGTAAACTGTGGAGTGGTAAACCATGATTAAAGATAGAAATATTGAATATAAGTACAAGACAGAGTTCTTTCCTGTAACATCTTTCAACTCGTTTATTGGCACCGCTGCCTCTCAATCGATGGCCGGAAACCTTCTTGAGGCCGGTGGAGATAACGGGTATTCAGCGCTAGAAATGAACAACAACGACGATATTGCGCGCCTCGTTATGCCAATCCCAAGTCATTGGGACACGGCAAACGATATGTTTTTTCGTGTTCTTTATGTTCATGAGCTTGGCCCTAGCACGGTTAACTATGCCGTCTTGTTCAAGCAGTCGGCGTTTGGTGCGGCAATCTCAGGAGCGGAGTCCGATGGTACGCTGGACACAGCAATTCCCAGCGACACAAGCACCGGCTCTGACGCGCTGGATGCAACTGCGTGGGGAACAATGAACGGCGGCACTCTTTTGAGTACAAACGACGTTGTGTGTATTGACGTAAACTCTGCAAACGGCACCGCCGTTGTAACGCAGCTTGTTGGCCTTGAGGTTGCTTACTTGCCAAAGCTTACTGGCGGCGCCCAGAACAAGATGGCTGACAACCCAACGGACGCATAGCATGAGTGGCGCACGTTTTATCTCAAAAGAGCGATACGACAGAGCGCAGCGTATCCACTGGAAAAACCCGCACACGCGACGGCTTCAGCAAGTTGTTGGGGACGATAAGCTGTATGTGGGGTTTGATAACAAGATCAAAAAGTGGGTCTTGGCCAGGTTGTGCAAACGGTTCATCGTTCAGCAGTATGGGCGCAAAGAGCTTGCGTCAGAGGTAAACGTGCCTGTTATTTGGAAAACATGGGAAGAAGGGGTTGGTGGTCGCGGATTGTCGATTACCCACCCCGACCTTCCTGAATTTATCATGAAGTGTGACCGGTGGCGCAGAGCAAAAGAACTCGACAAGCAATGGGCATATAATGACCAGAAAGCGGTCTGGGCGCAGGAGTCCAGAAAAAGAGAACGACGCGAGCTTGCCAAAGAGGTCTGGGGTACAGGCGCGTTCCAGAAGATGGCAAATGCCAACGTTGGAGCGGTTTCGTCTGTTGGCCCAGGAAGAGACAGCTATAGCTACATTGGTCACGCCGGGAGGGCGTAATGGCTTTGACCCGCACCGATATAATTCGGTACGCGAAGGCTGACCTGGACGAAGACGGAGATACTTTTTGGAGCGCAACGGCGCTTGAGGATTACGCCAACCGGGCCAATCGAATGGTCCATAGGGAAATTCTTAAAGTAAACCCTGGCTTTTTTCTAAGCACAACTCAGTACACGTGGGCCTCCGGGAAGGTGTCAGAAGACATTGCGACAATCTTAGGTGACGAGCCTGCGCTAATGATTGACATTGAGCACACGCCATCAGCAGGCGCTATCGGCTCAAGCAATCTCCCCAGTCTTTTAACGCCAATGCGGTTCATTGAAAGGCCAATGAAGTACCGGAGCCATTGGCGAAGCACGTCGCTTGTTAGTTCCTATTCGTGGGAGCTTCAAGGGCGGACGCTTTTTATTGCACGGGTGCCGGGGCAGGCCCTCAATCTTCACATTCATTTTGTTCCACAGCTTGCCAACATGGGCGCCTCAGACGTAGTTCTTGGTGGGTTTGCAGACCCATATCACGATGCAGTGGCGTCATGCCTTGCCTACCTCATGAATATGAAGCAAGAGGGCGAAAACCCGGAAGTCATCAGGGCATGGACACAATGGAAGCAAGACATTGCCGCAATGGCCTCAAGGCGCAGGGTAGACGGACCAAAGCACATCACAGTTACGCGGAGTCGATAAATGGCTAACCGCGTGGTAGATTTTCCAGCCCCTCTTGGCGGTGTCGAGTGGCGCGCTGGAGCACAGAAAGAAAACAACGCCCAGGTTTTGGTGAACGCTGATTTGTCTCGCGGTATCCTTCAGGCAAGGCGTGGATTCAAGGGCGTTAGTGCGACAGAAATGAGGTTGGCGCGGGTACACCAGTCAAAGGCCTCAACAGACAAAAGCTACGTCATTGCAGTTGGAAGCAACTCCCAAAGCAACAACGATGTGTTGTTCAAGGCGTTTGATGAATGGGGTAATGCCGTTGGGTCAACACAGAACCTGACCCAGCTGTTTGGAGAGCCTGAGCAAGAGATTGTGCTTTGTTCTTTTGTTGATCACATTATCAAAGACAAGGCCCTGAAAGACCACCTGGTTACGCTAATTACAACCAAGCACAACACATACCTGTACGAGCCATGGAAAAACAATGCTGTTGTTCGACTTGCTGACACCGACAAGCTTGTGTTTAACGATGCGACATCCGGTGACGCAAAGAGGCAGTACGACAACATTAGCTCTTACCTTGTGACCGGGCCAAAGGGCTATATTGCAACAGAGCACAACGGAAGCATTATATACGCAGGGTTTGAGGACGAGGCTCAGTTCTGGCTTTCCGAGACCGCAGAGTCAGACCAAGACGCCATCAAGTCGCTAACCGGGGACAACCAGGCGATTGTGCTTGGGCCACAGTTCTTTTTGTTTACAGACCTAAACGACCCCGTTGGAATTCAAGCGTGGGCAACCGGCGCCGTTAGCATGTCAGACAAGATAACGGGACTCAGGTCTTATCAGGAAAACCTGATCATCTTTTCTGCAAACGCCATACACGCCCTTGTGGGGCCGTTTGGGATTCAAACGTTTACCATTGTAAAGATTGCCTCTGGCGCAGGCTGCGTTGCACACAACTCAATAGTTGAAGCAAACGGCATCCTTTATTTTATGGGCCACGATGGCATCTATGCCTTTGGGGGCCTTAGCGCGCCGCAGGCAGTGAAGATTTCAACGCCGGTAGATGCGCTTTGGTCTGGAAGGCATGACGCCGGATGGGTGCCAGAGGCAGTAAACAGCACCCTTTACGAGGAGATGCACTGGCCATGGACCGTTTCACATGAGCATCTTCAGCACAGCAATGTCGTTCATTACAAAGAGCTAAATCAAATCTGGTGGTCTGTCCCGGTCAAATCAAAAGACCCGTTTACCTTCCCGGTAACGCTTGTGTTTGATTACGCAAACAACGCCTGGAGCTTTCACTACATGAGCGAGCGGTCTGGCTCAGGAGGCTCAAGGCTGAGCTGCATGTTTGATGGCGTTTCTGTAAGAGGAAAGGGAAGCGAGCGAGTGTACACCACCCAGGCAAGGGGAGAGCTTCAGCAGTACGGTTGGTACAGGGACGAGGCTTCGTCTACTTATTCAAACGACGGCGCAGGAATACCTCTTGTTTGGGTGTCGAACCCGCTTGGGGACGAAGGGGCAAACAACGACAGACTAAAAGATGTCAGGTTTCACATCTTATCGACGGGGAAAAAACCATCTACTAACCCACCGAAGTGCTTTATCTCTGGCCAGGAGGCGCACTACGACATGCAGCAAACCGCAAGGGAAGAGAAAAGCCAAAGCCTTGACCTGCACCCAAACGAGTCACTGGCAGAGTTTTTCTTTGGCGATGCAAAGTTCAATGACTCAGATAGCTTTTTCACTGAAGCAGACTGGTTTCTGTCTAAGCTAAATGCACGAGTTCGCTCTCCAGCCTGGCGAGTTGGCATTATTGATGACGCTAAAACGCAGGACAGGCCACCGCTTGTTCACATGAAAAAGTTTAGCGCAGAGGTCAAAAGGCTGGGCACAGAGTGAAGGTTCGACCAAACAGAAACCCGACCCCATTTTCTCGGCCAGGGGTTGATCCACGGATTCGGTTTATTACCCAGGCGCTTGACGCGCTATCTCGAAAGATATCTGACAGGGGCTTTCTTGCAACGCCAGACATGTCAATGCGAGATGTAATTGCCCAGTGCGGAACAAAGTCAGACAGCGGAGACATAAACGTTTTTTTCTCTGAGGGAACCTGGACGTTTAGAGATAACTTTACAATCAGCAGGCCCAGGGTCTACCTGTGGGGAATCCCCGGCGCGACTGTTTTTGAGAGGCACGTAGACAACAGCAAGCCAATGCTCACCCTATCAGGAAGGGAGGTTAGCCTTAGCGGCATCCGGTTTGAGGATTCTAAAGAAGATACAGGCGCCGCCATCAAGGTAACCGGCGGCAGGTCAAGCGTAAGTCAGTGCGTCTTTGATGACTGTTACCGGGCAATTGAGGTTGCAGGCGGCAGCGGCCAGCGGCTGCTTGACAACTATGTCATTTCATGCAGGGCGACAGACTTTGCCATTAAGATAACGGGCGGCGCAACCGACGGGATAGCAAGCGGAAATGTAATTGAGCAGGCCAGCCTGGCGGCAGACATCTTTCTGGACTCTGGTTGTGAAAGGTGGGTCCTGAACGGAAACCAAACATTTAACGGAAACATTCGGTACACGGAAACAGACGGTCACGTAGAAAGCGGAAACTCAGGAAGCGCCGCAGCGGAAACTGTTACGCTTGAGACCGATGTGATTTCAAGAGAGGTGTTTAGATAATGTCCTCAGTGTACACAAAAGAGTTTTTGACAGGAACAGGGAATGGCACGGGATTGAAGGTGTCTGCGACCGCAGCGGGTTCCGCTGTGACTGTTCATACTGTTCCCTCGGACGCAAAAGACGAGGTTTGGCTGTACGCAACCAACAACGACGGCTCGTCAAATGTCACCGTGACAGTCCTTCTTGGCGGGACGGACGATCCAGACGACTACATCTACAAGACAATCGCCCCGCAGCGCGGCCTTTCTACGGTTATTCCAGGGTTTCCGCTGGACGAATCCCTTGTGGTAAAGGCCTTTGCGTCTAGCGCAAACAAGGTTTCTCTCCATGGTTTTGTTAACAGAATATCATCCGGCTCTTCCGGCGGTTCAATCGGAGGCTAAGGGTGGCGACGTTTAGTTATAGCAATTCATTTAGCTCGGGAGATGTTGTTGAAGCAAGCGAGATAAACGCAAACTTCAAAGACTTGCGAGACTTCTTGCTGACAACAAAACTGGATGAGGACAATTTAAAGTCATCAGCGCAGGTGGGCGCGGTAAAGCTTGTGTTTTCAATTGAGTCAATTCAAAACCAAGCAAAGACATATTGGCTAAAAGCCCCTGCCGGAGTTTCTTTAAAGTGGAAAGAAGTTCAAGTTGCTTTTGAGTCTGGCTCTGGGACGGTGACTGTAAATGTGACGGCTGACAACACAAGCGGCTCACACTCCACTGCGCTAAACGACGGGCCACTGACACACAATAGCTCGGGAACAGTGGGTAATATTAGAAGCTTCACTGGCGACACGGCGGCTGGAGGAGTTGTCAAGGTTATAATTTCGGAGACTGCTGACAACGCCTGTAGTAATGTGTTGGTAACGATATGGGCTGGCACAGAGGTGAGGAGCTAAATGGCAACGTTTAACTATACAAATCATTTTGTTAGCGGCGGCAGTATCTCAGCTTCTGAGCTACAGGCTAATTTTGATGACGCAAGAAACTTCCTGGTCAGCACAAAGCTAGACACGGGAAACCTGCAAACGCCGTACACAAACGAGGTATTTAACTTTTCGTTTGACAGCATTTCATCTGGCGCTTCGGAAGTTCGTCGCTTTGATATACCGGCAGGGATTACGGTTGTCTGGACGGAGGCTCAGGTTGCTTTTGAGTCTGGCTCCGGCGCAACGGTCTCCCTTCAGTTTACAGATGACGGCACCAACGTTTTATCGAGCACGCTTACACAAAGCACAGCGGCGACTGTTGCCTCTTCTACGGGGTTTGGCGTTTCCTCTAGCGAGGGCGGCTCTACAATCGTGGTAACGGTTAGCGCGAGCGGTGCAACGGCATCGAACGTCACGGCAACGCTTTGGAACAAGCAATTATTGAGGTCATAGCATGGCACAGAAACCAAGATACGGTGGATCTTTCATGGGCAAACCAGCCCAGAACCTGACCGACACGTCAAAGCTTCCAAACAACATGAGGCAACCAGTGTCTGCTCCACCAAGGGGCGGCCAAGGCGGTCTTATAGAAAAGGCAGCGCAGGCGGGAGCAAAAAGACCACCAGCCGGGGCGCCTCCAGTCCCAGCAACGGCACCGTTTTCGGCAGCACCACAACTTCCACCGCCCGGCGCATCAGCCCTTCCGGGGATTGGCGGTCAGGCAGGACAAACTCAACTACCGGCAGCGGCTCAATCAACGCAGCCAGGTGCGATTGACTGGGGAATGATGAAGGCTGGCTCAATGCCAATGCCGGGAGACCCAGGTGCAGCACCGCAGCAGCCGCAGTCATCAAAAGGACCGCCGCCCGAGACTGTAGTGGTATCAACGCCGGTCATGCCGGGCTTTACAAGTCCAGCGATGCTTGAGGGCATTTCCGCGCCGGTTTCACCGGCCTGGCACATGCCAGCGCCAGAGGGCGATAGGCCACCACTTGGCGAAGGCTCGTCTGGCCTGTGGGAGCAGATTCAGCACCTAATGGACGAAGGGGCAGATGAGCTTACCGAAGAAGAAAAGCAGACGATGTGGGACGAAGGTGCCGCGCAGGCGGCGCATGTAAAGATGAACGCAGCTTTCCAGGCTGGCGCTGGCGGAACCGACCTTACGGGCGGCTCTGCCGTTGTTGGCTCTATGGTTGATATGCAGACAATCAGAGACTACAACAGCAACGTTCTTGCGGCAGACGCAGCAAGGCAAGACGCATACATAAAAGAGCTTCAAACCTACGCATCGATGTACGCAAACCAGCTTTCAGCAGAGCAGCAGATGGCAATGTTCGAGAGAATACAAGACGCAGCAGACAAGAAGGCCGGGCTTGAGAAAGAGGTTCATGACTGGGGCACGGTTGAAGCGTGGATGGTCTCGACTGGCGCGGAAAAGATGGACGAATATGCCATCGCGTGGATTAAAAAGCAGCAAGACCTGGGTGCGCCATGGGAGTGGATCTCGAAAAGCCTGCGCGTGGAAGGGGAGGGCGAAGACGCGACAGGAAAGCTCGTGGATGGCGCCGTTGACTGGGGCACCCCGCAGGAGGAGACCGACCCCTGGCTTGACGAAGGCGAGTTCCAGTTGGAGGGCATAGACCCAGAAACCCAGGAGGCCTGGCGTGGCCTTATTGGAGATGGAGGCGAGGAGGACGTTGAAAGCTTTATCGCCGCGCTTGGCGGCCACGAGGGAGAAGAGAACCAGGCCTTCGTTAAAAAGTTTGCACAGCTAGCAAAGCAGCTTAGCGGCTCAGACTCCTTTAAGGACTGGGGCGGTGCCGTGGCCGTTGCGGCAATGGCGGGGGTGCTCGGCGTCTCCGAAGAGTTTGCCGAAAAGGTATTAAACTTTACAAGCTATGATGGTCTTTGGGCCTGGCTTGCTCAAAACCAACATTACATGGGGTAGGAAATGGCCTTTAAATCGTTTGGTCAGAATATACTGCAGATGCGCCAACAGGCGCTGCAGAAAAAAATGCACCAAGACCGGATGCGGCAGTACGAAGAAGACAGAAGTACGCGAGAGATGGGCATGGGCCTCAACCTCCTCAACTCTGTCATCTCCGGCCTGGCCGGCATCGGCACCGCGGCTTACCAGTCCAGCGGAAGGGCTGATGCGGCCCGAGCGAAAGCGGAGGCCGACTATAACAAGAAGCTCGCGGAGATGATTCTGAAAACCGGCATAAAGCCAAAAGAGGAGCTAGCCGCCGAGGGCAACCTAAGGCAAGCACTTGCAACTCAACAAGCAAAGCAAAAAGCAGCCGACACCTTGGCGGCACAGCGGCCACAGGCGGCGGAAAAGGCGCGAAGAGAGGAGCCGCTGTTAACCAGGGGCGGGATGCGAACGGGCGTTGAGTCGGAAAGCATCCCAAGAAGACGGCTTGAGACTAAACCAACCGGACCAACTGATTTTGGAGAAAAAGACAGGTATCCTATGGATCACCCTATCCATGAGTTTAAGCCGGGGCCACCAGAGCTTGCGCCGGAAAGGGTTGTTTACTTGCCAAAGCTTACTGACGGCGCCCAGGACAAGGCTGGGGGAGTCCGGAAACCGACAGTCGAGGCATCTGATGATGACCGCCCGCCGATCCCAATGACCAAAAAGGAGATAAAGCGCCTGAAAGAACTTAGACAAGAAGAAGAGCAGCGCACCGTAAAGTACGATATACCCGAAGCAGCCCGAGAAAAGATTGAGAAATCAATCAGGGAGGCTCAAAAGGAAGTTGATGTTGCACGCAGAGCCGTAAGGACTGCAAGCCACGCCCTTCAGGTTGCCAGACAAGACCCCCTTTCAAGGGCAGCGGCGGTCGTAAGGGCAGAAAAGAGGCTTGAGAGTCAGACAAAAGCCCTTGATGTTGCCTTGAAAAATGTTGAATACGTCCAGCGCTTTGAAACGAGCAAGCAAAAAGCCATCAGCACGGCTGGTAGCAGAAACAAGATAGAGTTTGAGTGGGTTAAGGGGCGCAGAGGAAAGGGCGAATACAAGATCAAAACCTACCCGGCAGACGGGATGGTTTGGGTTCCGGTTCAGCAAAAACAAGGGCCTATGGCTGGACTCTGGACGCTTGAAAGAATTAAAATGACCCCGGCTGACTACCTAAAGAGGATAGAAAAGGCAGGTAGCTCCAGGCCGAAGAGCACCCCGCCGCCAAAAGGGCCAGAAGGTAACTTTGAGCGAATAGCACTTAGGGTAAAGGACAGCACGCAGGCTGGTGGCACCCGTGAGTTTAGTAAAGAGATTAGAGGGCCAGGCTCAAAGGAGCTAAGGAAGATTAAGGACAGGCTAGAAAACCCAGGAAAGCCCCTCATATTTAAAAACTATGGCCCAGCATCAAGAAAAGCGAAGAATTGGGTTAGAAAGCTCCGCGGAATGCCGTTTGAGACCACCGAACAAAAGGTCGCGTTTAACAAAGAGGTTAAAGCATTTAACGCATGGTTAAGTACCCAGTGGATAGACAGAGCAGGAAAGAAAGAAAGAGAGAAATCCGCCAAGGCCGCGCAAAGCACCCGGAGCGCATGGGCTAACTTTAAAAGACAGAGAATGCGGGAAATAAAACAAGGACTGGGAAAAACGCAGGCTGGCAGAACAAAGGAAAAAATAGGCGAAACAACAGTTAGCATCAGGGGAGGGGCAACGGTAGACCCCAGCGCGGTTACCAAGTACTTACAAGGCCAAGTAGCCACAAACCCGTTTAAAAACAAAAGCCCTGAGGATTATAATTCAATTGCCCGCACGAAAGGGGCTATTGTATGGAGAGATTACAATATCTTGACCAGCGAAAATGGCCCGGCAGGTAAATTTCTCAAAAAGAAACTCAAAGGGGATTTTGATAGACAAAAAAACAAAGCAAAAAAAGAATGGAAAGATGCAGGGTTTAAAGGTGCAGACTTTGAAAAGTTCTGGGGGACGTTTGAAAAGACCGGAACAATGGGCCTGCCTGACGTTACACAGCTTCTGCCATCCGGGCCGGGCGAAACCAGGCTTCCGTCACAAAGCCCTCGTCAAAGAATGTCTCAAGACCTTGCGTTTGTTTCGGCTAGCGCCCCAGAGCCAATAGCGGAGTTCCACAAGATTAACAGCCAGAACTGGCCAGCATCAAAGAAGCGAAGAGTATGGGAGCACATGGCCCGATCAAGAGGCTGGGTTGCACAGGGGGAGAGAGCCGTTGGTTGATTGGTTTGGACAGCGCCCTTTTGTTTACAAAGAGGGAAAGAAATACCCTGACCTTACTGGCGGAAGCGGCAAAAAGATTGCTCCGCTGGAAAGCTCTGTAAAAGATATTGCGATTTCTCACGGCATTGTTATTGACGACAAAGAGGCTAGAGATATCGCCAGAAGGGCGCGAAGCACCATTGCCAGCAACAAAGAGCGCGGCCAGGCCATAAACTCATACTACAGAAAAAAGGCCAACAAGAGAGCGCAGCAGGCAAGCGTTCAGCAGCAAGCGCCAGCGCCACTTACCCCGGAGCAGCGCCAGGAGATGGGCGGCTACACCCAGCAGTACGTTGAGGCAAAGCGAGAAGAGGGCGCGGGCTGGCGTGGGTTGACAAGGGCTGTTGATGCCCCGATGTACAGAACCCAGCTTGAGAGGGCAGCAACCGGGGACGACCCGTTCTTCGACAAGGAGACCCAAAAGCTTCGGCCAGGCGCCTACCAGGCCTTGCTTGGCGAGTTCAAAGACGGAAGCGCGGCAGTTGGCCCAACGCAGTTTGAGCGCACGGGAAAGTTCTTTGAAGAGGATAAGGGTCTTCCCGAAAGAATAATCAAGGAGAAGAGAAAAAAGCGACTGCAGGCAAAGTATCGAAAGCAAGAAGAGGCCCGCCTCCGAGGAGAAACGGGCACCACAACAGTAACCGGGAGGGTGCCTGGCGTTATGGAAGAGGAGCCATCGGCACCGCTTGGGCACTCGCTTATAGGCGTGGGTGAAACGTTTGCGCGGCCCGAGCAGGTTGGAACGGTGAAAGCCCCCGGTGCCATCTCCACAATGGAGGCCTTGCAGGGCGGCATTGGGCTTACCTTTGATGGGCTGATTGACCTTCTTCCAAGAAAGGGCAAGTTTGTTGAAAGGCTGATGGAGACCGCGGAAAGGTCTCCGCGCGCCCTGGCAAACATCCTTGGCCGGGTGATGTCCCTCACGGGCGACAAGAGGCTCTACAACACCCCTATTGCCAACGCGCTTTATGCTGCGGCAAAGGACCTTGCTGACGGCGCCCCCCTAATGAAAAGGGATGCCGAAAAAATATACGAAAACTTCAAGAGGGCCTATACGGAAGCCGAAAAGCAGTACCAAGAAAACCCAAAGAAGAGCCTTGTGCTAGAGACCTGGGAGCTAATGCAGGGAATGACGGTAGGTGCCGCAGATGCAGCAGTTAGAATGGTTGATGGCTTGGGTTCAGACAAAGACACTGCAACAATTGCACAGGGCTTTGTGGATGGGGCTGTTGAGTTTTCCGCCCCCATGGTTCACTCTGCCGTCAAAACAATTACTGACCCGTGGGGCATGGCAAACAAACGCCCAATGGAGATGGCCCTAAACCTGTCTCCCATTCGCGCTATTCCAAAGGCAAAGCTAAACTCCACCGCACGAAGGCTTGAGGCAGAGGTAAAGAAAAGCGAGGCCAAAACCCTCTCTGAGATGGGGAAGGTGGCCGAGGAGATTAGGGGTCTTGAAAAAGGGGTTGAGGGCCTGGGCAAAAAGAGGCCTTCCGGCCCCTCTGGTGTGCCAGGGCTTGCTTCCGGTGATAGCCTCGCTTTTCGATCTGGGGTGCTTCGTCAACCCGATATCTCGCCAATGAAAGAGATGCTGGGCATTAAAAAAATGGAGCTGGATTCTTTAAATAAGAAGCTGGAAGACATACGAAAAGAGACAAGCCAAAAGAAAAGAAGGGCCTACCAGCTTGACGCCTTAGCGATGGGCATTGACGCAACGGGCATGTTGTTGGGTGACGTTGGCTTTGGCCTTAGCGGCACCGGATTGAGCACCCTAAGCCTTGTTGATGCGCTGTACACAAGGGGCAGTAAAGCCATTGGTGCAAACGCCCGGTGGTGGCTTGCGCCAAAAGACAAAAGAATCCCGCAGCTTATGCTTGCAATGCAGCGCGAGTCTGCTGGCATGGGGACAAAAAAGATTCTTGAGCTTGACAACTTCCTACAGCAAATACCCAAGAGGTTGCGCCCATATGTTGCTGACTTCCTCTGGATGGAGGACTCGGCGGACGGCCTCTTTAGTATCGACCCGACAAAAAACCTCATTGAGCTTGTAGAAAGACCTGATGGAAGTGTCGAGTGGCAACTAAACGCAGAGGGAAGAAAAAAGGCGGGGATTACCATCAACAACACAAGCACCAGGCTGCATGCGGCTGCGGCAAAAGTGGTTGATGACATGAGGGCCTCCGATGACTGGAGTATATCTGACTATGAGTCAGCACTAAGGGAAGACAAGGCACTTGCACAAAGGGACCTTGACGAAAGTGCGCGAAGTCCGGTTGACGAAGACACTTACAGATTTAGGATTCTTGCCGGCTCTCGGTTGGCCGCGGTTAACAGGTATGGCAAGCCCCTTGCGGGGATGATCAGAAGCCTGACAGACGAGGCCATTAGTCTTGGTATGTTTGCAGACCCAGCATCCCTAAGACAAATCTATTTTCCAAACCTATACAGAGACCCAACCCTTGTCTACAAGGTAACCAAATGGATGACATCAAAGGCATGGAGGCAGCGGGCCAAGAAGCAAAAGCAAGAGGCCGGTCAAGCTGACGGACCAAAAAGAGCCAGGATGGAAACGCTGGATGGCGGTGAGTTTTTAATCAACAAGCTGCGAATGATAGGCGTCCCAATTGAGGCAAGGATGATTCAGGTCGGCAGAAAGATACCCGACGACATCATAAAACGCGCCGCTGATTCATGGCGACCCGTTGAGGAGAGTGTTGGCAAATCGCTGGAGGGCCAAACAACACCTGGATCACAGAGCTTTGTCAAAAAGAAAGACGGTGTATACCAGGTTAACGCTCAAATGTATCTTAGGCAAAGAAACGGCCAGGGCCTTGGTGGTTTTGGTATGAAAAAGGGCCTTATAGAAAACGTCCACGAGGGCGTTGCAAAGCTTTTATTTGATGTAGAGATGAGAAAGCTCCAAGACAGAATGGGGGCCTCAAGCCTTGTGTCAGACACCAACAAAACGGGGTTTATCAAAGTGCCGGATGATTTCCTTACCGGCGCACGGGAAACATGGAAGTCCGTCTTTGATCGAATGGACGATGACGCGCTTCATGCGCGGGCCAAAGAGATGCGAATTGACGTTGACAAATACAAAACAAGGTCTGAGCTAATTAGAGCAATGACAAGCAAGGCCCCCAGAAAGTACGGCAGTCTGTCAAAAAAGTACTTACAGGAAGATGTCTTTCTTGAGATGACAAACACAATGAAGTTTGCGGAAGACGCGCAAGGAAAATTTCACCAGTTCATAAGGAAATGGAAAGTAGGCCAGACCGCCTACTCTCCGGTGACCGCTGGGCGCAACATACTCACAAACGTCCTTTTGTTTGCGCCAATGGCGGGCGTGTCGCCGTTCAACCCGGCAAACCTTCCGTACTATTTCAAGATATTAGACGACATGAGGAAACCACCCCACCTTCGGTCGGCAGAGTGGAAGCTTGCAAAGCAAGACGGAGTGTTTGACGCATCTGAGCATAAGGTAGAGCTTGGCGTGCAAAAGAAAGTCTCCGAAAAGATGCAGCGAATTAAGTGGAAGAAGGACGGCAAGTTTAACCCCGACGCTGCACACGATTTAACGTGGGAGTTTTTCGAGTGGGTTGGCGATGTGACCCATGGGCGTTCGCGGGGATGGGATATTCCCGGTCAGCTTTATGGCGTAGGCGATGACCTGTTTCGCGGCGCTTATTACTACAAGCAGCTTAGCAAAGCGGGTCCTTTTCCGCAGCCTTGGCAGCGCCTTGAAATGGCAAAAAGAGCGCGGAAGTTTTTCATTGATTATGAAAGCGTTCCCGGCTTTGTTCAGGTGCTCCGTGCGCCGTTCGCCCCGGTAATGAAAAGCGGCGAGTCCCTCGATTGGGCACGAGGCGTGTTCGCCGTTGCTGGTCAGCCCTTTATTGCGTTTAGCGCCAGGGCGCTGCCCTTAATGACAAGCTGGCTAGACGCCAACCCAATCAAGGCGCGGATGTATATGGCGTTGCACGAGCAACTTTCTCGCATATCAATGCAAGAAGCAGGGCTTACCGACTCGTCTATTCGCGCTGGCATTGACTCCCTTTCTCCGTGGCAGAGGGGTTCGTATGCGTCAACAGCGTCCTTGGTTCAGGTTGCAAGGCGCATTGCCGATTCATTTGGCAAGAGCCTTGGTGAGACTGAACACTGGATGGAAAGAGGCCTTCCGGTAGGCCTAGACAGCAAAGCGAAGGGCTTGCCAATTCATGATGTTGGCTTTCTTAGCCCGTTCGGGATTGTCACCGGGCGGACTGACTTGCTCAACGAGGACCCTGGGGATTTTGATGGGCTACTTGACCCCCGTCGCTGGGGCGTTGATGGAATGGCCCTGCTTCGGTGGGCAAGAGACCAGGGTTTTGGAACCAACCCTGTTCTCAGCCCGTTTATTAGCGCAGTCACTGGCGTTGACCTAAACTCAGGAAGGGCGATCTTTGACTTTGAAAACGATTCTTGGAAGACCATTAAAGCGAAAGTGCAGCAGTATCTTGCAAGAAGAATGTTTCCGCCAATAACCCCATCTCCGTCTGACCTCTACGACCTGGCCGCTGGTGACGGCGGCTGGAGAGAGCGGTACGGCGCCGACGAAAGCAAGGGTGATAAAAAGTTTAGCGAGCTTGACCGGATACACGGCGGTCGCTTTTTCGAGGGCGTTCGCGCCGCCCACCTTCAAATGCCAGACTACCGGCAGCGAGTTCTTGATATGTCAGACGTTATCATGAGGCTTGCGGGTATAAAGATAGAGTATTCTACCGACGAGCAGAAGGCCATTGACATAGCCCAGAGGATTAACCAGAAATATCAAAGTCAAAAAGAAACAATAAAAACCGACATGGGAATGCCCCGCAGGCTAAAGACTGATTCCATGGGGGACATTTCGCAAAAGCAAGAGGACGACTACAAGGAAAGGTTTGTAAAGCAAGCGATTCCATCGATAAAGAAACTGCAAAAGCTGTTTAGCAAAAACGGCAGGTTCTATGGAAAAGGGTTTCTGTTTGACGAGTATAAGCGCGAAGGCAGCTTTGATTTCTTAGGTGCCATTGGGTTTTTCTTAGAAGATGCCAGCGGGAAAGACATGGCTGACATTGAAAGCGCATACGATATACTTAATAAAATTACCCACCATATAAACAAAGCAAGCGACGAGTTCTCGGCGGGGCAACAGCAAGCGATGTTGGCCAAGCACGAAAAAAGGAAAAAAGAAGAGGCCATGGTGCCGCTAAAAACAGTACTACCCCCAAGCCCGGCCACTGAATAGTTGAAGGGATTGACCAAATAAGGGAATATTAGACGCACGGGAGCGCAAACATGCGAAGAGAAAACTTTTTAGAGCGAGCGACATTTGCAGCATCAGGACTGAGCCATACGTTTAAGCCAATGACGAATGCCGTGTCTCCTCGCAGGTTTCGCCTTGTGTTTCTCGGCCCGCCCGACGACTCAGACGTAGGCGTGTCTAACAAAGTAAACGTTGTCTTGGAGTTTGGTGACGGCGACAGCGTTTTATTCAAGCACAATCTAACCCTTACAAACACCACCGGAGGGGAGCTGTTTAGCGAAACGTTTGACACAAACCACAGCGAGGTGAAGGTCACCATCAGCGCAGACGACTCAGACTATAACGTGTGGGCAACGGTTGAGGTTAGGTGTATCGCCGGGCCAAGACGCGGCGGAATAAACGGAACAGGATTTGGAACAGCAAAGGTGGCAGCATGATAAGGCCAAACTTTTTAGAGCGAGTGGAATACGGAGAGGGCGACACGGGAAAGTCTCATACGTTTAAGCCGCTTACCCAGGGGGTTGTCCCCGAGGTATATGAGATTTCATTTACAGAGCCAACTGGAGCGGGCGCCGTTGCGACAATCAAGCTTGAGTTTCAAGACCAGCTTGACGACAGTGACACGCTATCGTTCCCGCAGACATTTAACGTTGGTGCTGGAAACTCCTTTGACCAAAGCTTTGAGACATCTCACAACCAGGTCAAGGTGACTTACACCAGCCCAAGAGTGAACGACGCCAACAAGGTTGAGGTTAGGTGTATCGCCGGGCCAATTGACGGCGGCGTTAATGACAAGGGATTTGGCACGGCAGTGCAGGTTTAGGAGAATCAAATGACACGCAGACTTACAAGTATTGACGCGGCAGAGGCATCCGAAGATCTTGCGGCAGGGACAGTCGATGGCAACCTGACGGTGTCTGGAGACCTTCAGGTTGGCGGAACAACCACAACGGTAAACTCCACAACTGTAAGCGTTGATGATAAAAACATTGAGCTTGGTGCAACCGACAGCCCCACTGACAGCACTGCTGATGGCGGTGGCATTACCCTGAAGGGGTCAACGGACAAGACCATCTCATGGGAAAATGACGACAACAGGTGGCACTTTAACCAGGGCTTAGATTTGGATGGGGATATTTATTTCTCTCCCTCGTCTATCAGCACCGCACATATCCAAGTCCCCGCCGGCTCGCTGGATATTCGCTGTGCAAACAGCCTGAAGGTCGGCACGGACGGCGCAGACAGCGTGCGCATTGGTCGTACCAATACTACGGCAGCAAAGGTTTATTTACGCTCAGGAAACGATGACGACTTGGTTGTATCCAATGGTAAAATTGGAATTGGCACCGACTCGCCAGCCCATGAGCTTGATGTTGACGGCGACGTTCATGTCAGTGGTGAAGTCAAAACCGCTAACATTGGCTACACCGATGGCGATAATGCAATCACTATCGCTGATGGCGGCGGGTGCACGTTTGCGGCGGGCATTACATCTAGCGCCGCGTCCAACACATTTGGCACTACCACGCTGGGGGCAACAACAACCGGTGCGCTTACAGCAGACTCTCTTGCTGTAGATAATATCTCTATCAACGGCACTGAGATTGACTTGTCATCTGGCGATCTAACCATCGACGTTGCTGGTGACATCAAGCTGGACGCGGGCGGCGCGGACATTGAGTTCCTCAACGCAGGTACCGAGTTCGGCATGATTAGCGCAGACGGCAGCAACAACATGATCATCGAGGCCGCCGTTCAGGACAAGGGCATCCTGTTCAAGGGTGATGATGATGGCTCTGAGATTACTGCGCTGACGCTGGATATGTCTGCAGCAGGTGACGCGACGTTCAATAACGACGTGAAGGTTACCGGCGACATCATCTTAGATGACGGCGGCTCACTGAAAGAGGCTGGCGGCACGGCGGCTATCACCTTTGATGGTAGCGGTGAGGTTACAAAGATTGGCCAAGACACGCCCAGTAACAACCAGGTGCTAACCTGGGACAACGGCAACAGCAAGGTTGTCTGGGCAGATGCCGGTGGAAGCGGCGCCGTGGCAAGCGTAAGCAACGGTTCTGACAATCGCGTGGCAACCTTCACCAGCTCAGATGATCTGAACGGAGAGGCAAACCTCACCTTTGATGGAACGGACTGCACGATTGGCGCAGCCGGAAAGCTCCAGCTAAGGGATACGGGGATATACCTGAACTCAGGTGAGGACGGGCACCTTTCAATTGTCGCCGATGGCCATGTAACAACGAGCGGTTTTCCATCAAATGAGAACGCAATTGGCACGTCAGGCACGTCGTTTCCCAGTCTGTTTGCTGCTGATGGTGATTGCACGGGCGACATTATAAAACTGCTCAACGACACAACAACGAAAGGCCATGTGTACTACCTGTCGGACCATCCTGAGTGGGAAGAAGCGCAAGCAAATGACACTAACGATGGCGGTCCTGGTGACATGCTTGCTATCGCTGTTGGAACGAATAGCAACACCCATGGCATGCTGGTGAAAGGGCTAATCAGGATTAACAGTGGTAACTATGACGGCGCAGCGGATGCGGATATCGGGAAGATAGGCTACCTCTCAGATGATGCTGCTGGTCAGATAGACTTTACGGCACCCGCTGGAACCGGCGAGGTTGTTAGAGTCTTAGGGCATTGCTTGCAAAAGGTGTCAGACGGTGCCAGCGGGCACCACATATTGTTCTATTTCAATCCGTCCAACGACCACGTGGAGATTGCCTAGTGTCAGCAGTTGCCCTAAAGCGCAACGGCGTCGAGTGCTATAAGCTGGCCAAGATTGGCGGCGTTGCTAAGCAGTCTGTTGGGGGCTGTTCTGGTGTTGACATCGCACCGCCGCCCAAGTTTTTCAGCATGTTCGAGGATGGCAGTGGCACCACAAGCGCCGATCTCTCACTGGGCACCACAGCGCATACTGCTGAATTTGTAGGCTCTTGCGACTGGTACACTACATCAACGGCAGCGGGCACCTATGCAATTGCCACTGGTGTTGGTGAGGCCGTTATACTTGATGACCATAACGATCTTGACTGGGCAGTTGATGGCGAATGGTCTTTTTCAACATACACAGCGACACTATCTAGCACATACGCCGGGTGCCTGGTGAAGCGCGCGGGTAGCGGTGCGGCGTATCGTGGATTTGCCTTGTACTTTTTAAATGGCGTCGTCGACTTGTACATATCAGATGCATACTCAAGCGAAGCGCTTCACCTTAAGGGCACCGGCACCAGTACCAACATCAAAGACGGCGCCTGGCACCACGTCGTCGTGAGCTGGGACGGGACCAGCTCTCAGGGCGCAAGCTCTCTATCTATGTGGATTGACGGCGTTCTTCACACGACAGGCAACTCAAAGCTGGCTGTCCACAGCGGCATTGACTCACTGGACAGCAACAGCACAATAACCAACGCAATCGACGTTTACCTGTCTAATTCATCTGATACGCAGGTGTATCCGTCTGGCGGCGTTGACCATACTGCTATATGGAATGGCACCGGGCTTACGGCTTCTCAAGTGGCAGTGCTTTATAATTCGGGAACACCAATAGACGTACGAAGGGGACTCTAATGGCCCAAATCAGAGACCCACAACGCCTTGCTGCTGCAATATGGGAACATGTTGTAGATAATATTGCCGACTTACCGTCACTCGCGGCAGCAGAGGCCGACATCCGGGCGGGTAACATGACGCTGGCCCAAGCACAAGCGCACGAGCATTCAAGTATATTAGTGGAGGAGTAGATGTTTTCAATTCAACGAGTGCCCATACGACGAAAGGCTAAGTCCGAGGCCCCGGCCAAGAAGAAGGCTGTCAAGAAGAAGGCTGTCAAGAAGAAGGCTGCGCCCAAAAAGAAAGCGGCCAAAAAGAAGTGAACAGCGACAAGGTTATACGGCTTCAGACTGCGCTTACCGCCCTTGGTCATGAGCCGGGGATGATTGATGGCCTGCTTGGCCCCAAGACAATCGCGGCAGCAGCCCGCTTTATGTGGCTAGAGCACGGCGACGCAAGGGTGGCAAAGGCCGCATATGAGAAGCTGCGCCCCACCGTGGTGCCAGATGTTACTATCTCGGGCATTGACGTGTCCGCCTACCAGGGCACCGTTGACTGGAGAAAGGTTGCCGGGGCCGGGTATCAGTTTGCGTGGGTAAAATGCTCTGAAGGCACAACCCACAAGAACAGCGGTCGTCAAAAGCGACTTGACGGTGCTCGCGCCTTTGGCATTCCCGTTGGTGGATACCACTACGCGCTGCCAAAAACTTACAGGAACATCGGGCTGAAGGATGCGGAGAGGGAAGCCGCCAATTTCTTACGATGCTATGGAACCCCTCAGCCCGATGATCTTGTTCCCGCATTAGACCTTGAATCAGGGCTAATCAAGGGGGCAAAGAACCACAACTACAATGTGGAGTGGACGCTCAGGTGGTGTGAGATTATTAAGAAGGAGCTTGGCTGCAGCCCAATAATCTACACCGCCCGGTGGGCAACGCAGAGCCGAATCATCAAAGCAGACAAGGCGTTGCTGGATGAGCTAAAAACCTACCGGCTGTGGTGGGCAGAGTATCGCTCGGAGTCAACTAAGGAGCCGCGCAAGAACATGTTCCCCTGGACAACCTGGGACGCATGGCAGTGGACCGGTAGCGGCAAGGTTCCTGGCGTGAAGGGCGGGTGCGATGTAAATCGAATGAGGGCATCTTCGCTTGAGGGGTTAAAGATATCATGACGAGATCTGACTGGATAAAAATGATTGGCATCCTGATGTCCCTTGCGGTTGCCGCCGTGGGCGCTGCGTTCACCGCGAACCACAGCATACTCACCAACGCCGACAGCGTTGTTCGGCTGGAGAAAGCTGACGAAAAGCAAGACGTTCGCATTAATAAACTAGAGGAGAAAACCTCCTCTATCGACAGCCGGTTGGGGCGGATAGAGACCCAGCAAATGGCCAACACCAAACTGCTGGAGAAACTGGACACAAAGATGGATAAGGTACTAAGCAAATGACAAAGAAAAAAACAGCACCAGAAAAGAAACCAATGACCAAGAGCCTGACCATGCAGTCTGCCGTGGCACTTGGCATCCTAGTAATCCTCAAGGCAGTGCTGCCGGCGTACACGGGCTATGAAATCAGCGATGAATTGTTTACGAGTCTATGCTCACTGCTCGGCGTTTCTATTACATACGGCTTGCGTCGCGCCCTTCCTGTTGTGGCAGCTTGCCTTATTCCAATGGCAGGCGTCCAGTGCGGTCCGAGCATCTGCGAAAAGGTCGCAATCGAAATCGTAAACCATCCAGAGCTTACATCCCCGCCAGCGGGCAAGGTACTTATCAAGTGCGATGGTGTACTCAAGGCAGAGTTGCTAGGCAAGAAGGTGAGCAAGTGACACCGAAAGAAGTGATCGCCTTGCTGATTACTGCAGCAGAAGAGCAGGCCAAGGCGCACCTACCAAGCTACATACAGGACAGCTGGGTGGCTGCGCTCGCAGACTTGCTGGAAAGGGGCCTGTATCATGCCTGGATTGAGGTCATTGAGAACCTTCAACTTGTGCAGCTTGAGGCTGATGAGATAACAATCACAGACAAAAGAGGCAAAGAAGATGCCTAAAGTTGGATCTAAAAAGTTCCCTTACTCAAAAGCAGGGGTGCGCGCAGCAAAGACCTACGCAAAGCGCGTCAGAAAAAAGACAGCACCAGTCAAGAGTCGGACGAAGAAAAGCTATTAGTTAGCCTGATTGACGCAATGGCGTTTGCTCTCTCTTCATGCGGGGCCACATCATACAGCGGCCTTGACACGTGCCTGCCCTTCTCTGCCCGTTTTCTTGTGGCAATGGCCGAAAGGATAGCAGAGGTGCAGCTATCGCAAGTGTCGCTTGCCCCTGGCTCTTCCTGAGATTCTTCCCATATCTTCATTGACCTCCAGCCAGGCGGCACCCTGCCCGACTGTATGTACGTTGTTCTGGCGCAAATATCACACTCGAACTTCGCCTCCTGTGCCCTCACTTTGCCCCCAGGTTTGATAGCTTCAAAAGGTAGTAGGACTTTGCCATTGGAGAGCGGGACGCGCAGATGTCCATGCACGCATCGATGTTTTCCTCTGTCTTTGGCAGGCCAAAGGCGTACTCAAGCCTGTTGGTTCCGCCCTGCCTGCACTTCCAGCATGGGTCGTCCGTCAATCGCTTGGCGTGAACCGTACAAAACAAATCAAGGCACGTCGCCACAGACAGGCTTTTGTCTCGGTTGACGCAGTCAAACAGCGGGCTTTTGTCTTCTGAAGAAAGGCTTCCTTCGAGTTTAGACAGGGCTTCTAGTGGGGTTAGCATACCGGCGGTGCCTCCGGGTATTCTGGCGGGAGGGGGGCTGGGCTATCTTCCGGTAAAGCAACGTCGCCTGAATGAGCACCGGTCACACTGCCACCCCCTTTTGGGAAAGAAGTGCTGCTGTTCAACAGCGTCCATAACTCTGCAGAGGACGTTGATTGCATCGGTTTTCTGCCAATCGTTTGAAGTAATGTTGAAGGTTTCTATGCACGGGTTTTTTCGCTGTGTCAACACGTTGAAGTTCAGTCTGTCCATCTGGTGGGCTGCGAGGTACAGCGACCCCTGGATGTTGTGTTGATAATCATGCTTAGACCAGCGCCTTCCAGAGGTTTTGTGCTCTTCTATTATCTGGGCGCCGTCCCTGGTTACAATTGCATCCACAACCCCAACGAACTGAGTCTCCCTTCGCTCGTTAGTTTTTGGATCATACACCCAGCACCTAAACTTCTGCTCCAGTGCGTGAACCTGGCTGGGCATTTCAAACTGGTCAACAAACAGACGAAGGAGCGCCACAAGCCTGTCTTTTAGCT
Organism: Rhodospirillaceae bacterium; assembly: GCA_002717225.1. GTDB lineage: Bacteria > Pseudomonadota > Alphaproteobacteria > UBA828 > UBA828 > PTKB01. The sequence continues at coordinate 31,927 of PBDG01000005.1, forward strand.
GGCCCTCGCTCTCCTTCTCCCCGTAAGAAACACCGCGCTCTGCATCTTCAAATGACTTCTCAATTGTACGAACCCAAGAAGAAGCCGCCTCGTCAGCGACCTCCTCTCGGGACATCGCAGGCTCGCCCGCTCTAATCCTGTCATAGACCTTCTCGATTACACTGTGCGTTGCGATGCCAAACATTAGCGGCGCAGACACGGTCTCCCGCTTGTGTTTCTCAATGTAATTAAAGAGGTACTTGTTTGGGCAAATGAGGTACGTGTTTATACGGCTCGCGGAGAAATACCCCTCCGCCTCTTCATGTGTCATCTCTAGCATTACAACCTCTGTGCAACAGTCTGCTTCAAAGAATCAATCAACACCATCGCCTCTCTAACGGTAAGCCCGTCAACAACAGGGAAGTCCCCCCTCATTTCAAGCCGAAGACTTGGGTTTACTTTACTGAGTGCGCTGGCAAACGTCTCGTCAGATATATCGTCATGAGTTTTCATTCGCCTCAATAGCGCAAGCTGNTTATCNGANGCAGGCCGGGGCTGNCTGNTGCCNCCGTTGCTGCTTCCATTGCCTCTCCACTGTTGGCTTTGNTGTGGNGGTCGATTGTAGCCGTTGCCCCGGCGAGAACCCCCTCGCTTTAGCTCCATGGTCACCGCGTCCTTTGGGTCGTAGAGATGAAGGCCGATGGTAAACAGACGCGCCGCGCGCTTCATTGCGTAGGTGTCTGCTTTTTTTACCTTGTTCTCCTCGTCGCCCTTTGTTGACTCCATGCCACAGCCCGAGTGAGAAACGCCGCCAGCCGTCAATGTCCCTCTTACGGTAACGAGGGCGTCTGTCAGGCAAACGTCGTCCACAACCCATGACCACCCGCCGACACCAAAGACCTGGTTGAGCCTTTCGATGACAAACCGGGCGCCAATAAAGGTGAACCCGTTCTTTAGTTCGCACTGCTCCGCTGTAAACGGGCGGGCAAGTTCCTGTGCCTGCTCTGGCGTTATGCTGTTTTGTTTGCTGTTCATTATTTTATTCTCCTGTTAATCGAATCCCGCGCGCCGTCCCCGGCTCACGGATTAAGTATCCCTTTTGCTCTAAAGCCTTAAGGTGCTGCCGAACGCCATTAGTTGACGAAATACCCAGCGACTCCCCTATCTCACGAATGGTCGGTGGCCACCCCAGTGACTCGGTGAGCCTGGCAACCTCTTCAAGCACAATCCGTTGACGTTCGGTCAGCATCTCTCAAGTATACATATGTTCACTATCTAAGTATAGCTATCATCTCGACCGTCAATGTCATACGCACCATCTGCGATGGCGTTCAACAGCTCCTCGATGAAGCCAAGTAGCTCCTGAATCTTTTTGCTTTGTCGCTGCTGCATGGCGGTGAGCGCCCTTTTCTCTTTGAAATACGCCATCGCAACGGCGTCAAGGGAATCCACCATTCTGTCAATGCTCTGTATAACCTCGATTTTGCTCCACTCCTTTATGCCAAGAGACTCCTCCACAAACCCATGGGGTGAACTGACAATCGTCCAAGAGTGGACGTGTTTGCCCGGTGAGCCGTCTTGCTGTTTACCCGCATACTCACGCGGCCCCCTTTGAATCCTGAACGGCCCGCCCTTTGTTTGATACTCATAGAGTCCCGTTGTGATTCTCCGTGTTTTCGCTGGCATCAGCGCCCCCCTTTTGTTAGTTCTGATATGACCTCAATAAGTTTGTTTATGGTGTTGTTCTGGTGGTTGATAACCACCCAGAACTCCTCTGCGCCCAACAGGCTTTTGACATCGCCGGCCCTCTCCACCGCCAGGCCAAGGGCACGGTCAATCTCTCTAATGAGGTCGCTCTTGCTGGTTTCCTTGAGCCTCCTGGTGCTTGATGCGTATCCCGTCGGGGCGGCAATAACGGTCCAGTCGGTCACGTGCTTTCCGCGGCCCCCGTTTTCGTTCCGCAAATAGCGGCGCTCTTTCCCGCGGCTGAGCACAAAGTCCCCCACGCGGGTTCTGTACATGTACTGCCCCGTTTCTAGCCTTGTTGTTCTCCCCGGCATTACCGCCCCCCTGTTTCAAGCATCCCAACAACGGCCAATAGCTCCGCGTGCCTGGTGACGCACTCACTTGGCTGGCGCGTCTGTCGGGTATTGGCCTCAAGCAAACCATTGTCCACCATGCCTTGGTTGACCCAGCGGCGGACGGCAACATAGCTGACCCCCATGCGCTGGGCAATCTGGGCAGCAGTCACACCGCTCTCTGTTCTCAATCGTTCGTATGCAGATAAAAACCTCTGCGCCTTTGTTGTCTTACGCTCCATCGTCTGGGTCTCCTTTGTTTGTTTTTAAAATTTCCTCTGCTATGTCCCTCACCAGTGTGGCGCGGTCCATCGTTGCGCGGTCTACCCCCGCCATGCTCAATATGTCATTGGCAGCAGCAAACATATTCCACGCGCACCTATCTACCTTATCTCCATCCATTACCTTTCATCCTCCAGGGCGTCTGTCGGGGCATAGCGCACCGACGGCAAGTTCCAGGGGGCCATGTGCATACAATCAGGGCACAATGGCACCACGTTTTTGTCAGTTGTTATCGCGTACACAGCGGCGATATTTTCACAGTGCTTACACTTCATAGACTTAACTCCAGTTTTAATTGCTCCGGTTGTTTTTCGTAAATCCAGAAACCTTTTTTCAAATTCCCAGGCCTGGGGCCGACTGTCAGGCAATGCCGGTCACGAGCCGAAAAATTCCGCCGACATGTCGCGCATGGAGTCGAATTTGGGGGCCTTTCGGCCAAAATATCAACGATATGAACCCCACAAAATGCCACATTTCCGCCCTTGACTATGTGGGCAAGGCGCCCCCTTCCAAGGTGCGGATTGACTCCATATCTAATCACCACAATCCCCCCTATAGGCTACGCCCTTTGCCCTTGTGATTTTGACCTTTAAGCCATAGGTATCAACAAACGAGAGCACTCCATCAGAAGCGTAAAGGCATGCAGCACAATAACCCTCCGCTCCCTTGTCACCCTCAAACGTGAGCAAAAACTGAGAGTCGCAGTCGCAGTCAACACATGATGGTAATGGCTCGCAGTCTTGACAATAGCTTGGTTCAGTATCGTCGCCAATGGCGCCGCAATCGGTACGAACCCCGCAAAAATCACAATAAAACGCCTCATAGTCTGGATTTATTTTGTTTGAATACATCACTTCCCTCCCATAATCCGACGCTCAAGGGTTTCAAGCTCTATCAGATACAACCACGCCTCATGGTCTCCACCATAATTTTCGCGTCTCATTTCAGACAGCANGCACACCCGAACAAAGGCGATTGACGCCGCGAGTATCTCAACGGGTACGCCATGCGTTGACGCACTTTCCCGCTCCCACCGCGTGGGGGTTTCTACTGGGGGCATCGATTCGGAATACCGGGTGCAGTGCTTAATTATTGACTCGATTAAGTTAGGATAGAACATTACTTAACTCCCCAATTTGTAAAGGTTTCAATCATCCCGGCCAACAGGACGGGGCCAGTAGTTACCGCTAAAATAATTGCCATTTGAAAAATCATTTTTGTTTGTCCTTTGTTTGTTTGGAGNTTAGNTNCTCCGACACGGGGCGNAGTCNACCTCCGCCCACAGTCGCAACAGCTAAGCCGCNACAGCGAAACCCGATTCAATGCCCTGCGACATTTGTGCGCGCGTTCCCTTAATGCGNAGTCCNACAACGAACGCTCCAACAGTCTGGAGCACGTAGAAACCANAANTCNTTGANATCTCCATCGATAACCGGGACGCCTTCCCAGGTGTCCGGCAAGGACTCACCTTTCTTTGTGCTGAATACAACCGAAACACCACGCCCGTCGTTGACCATTTCCACGGCCTTGTTTGCGCTGAATTTCCCATCCTTTCGCGAGTAGACACGGTGGACTCTGCTATCACTTCCCATAGCGGCAGGAACGGCGGTGTAGTCGTAAAAGGTCACGAGCGGGTGTCTATCGGCACAATCGTCTGCTAGTTTCCAATGGTCACTGGCCACATTGAAGCGGAATGCCAAACGAAAACCGAACACCGCCGCGCGGCCGCGTTCGCTTTCAATCTCAACATCCAGCAACGCGTTGAATCGCTCAGTGTCAACATGTAGCGCCAACGTCCGCCCGATTCTGGCAATCTTGGAACTTGGAAGTGCTCCCTGCCCTGTTTGGCTACCAACACAGGCAAAGGCGCATGATACGGTAGCGAATGGGCAAGCGGTAAAACCATGGCCCATCCACTCGCGCGCCTCCCTTGCGCTTGATAGCGTCAACCCTCTGTTGACGTAGCCAATTGANTCACCTTGTGCCTTGTCNANNTTAGTTTGTGAGCGGGTGATGATTCCNCGCCTACCTTCCAGAATGAGCGCCGCTTGCCAAAATACCGCGTCGCTAGCAGGCATTTTGCATTGCTCGCGCATCTTTGGGGTATTGCCTCCGCTTTTGATTGTTTCGCGCCGTTTGTTGATTTCGTTGANTGTGTTTGTNGTTGCNTTGTTCATTGTTGTTTGTTCCNTNTGTTTGTTTGTTTGTTTAGNTGTTCGCCGGCGNTTCGGTTGCTGATACCCTGGTGTAGCGGTAGTGCTCCCCGTGGTAGGTGCTGTTCCTGAAGCAGTGACCCCATTCGCCACCACGAAGCTCACTGCCAATATACTCCCACCCGCTGAGCTGACAGTTCGGCTCCTGTGATAGCTTAGCGACAAGCGCCGACCACGCCGCGCGCCATTCGTCCGAACCTTTCCGGAGCCTGGCAAGGCCCCCAAAGGGCGAGCCAAGCGATATCCAGTTATAGTTTGGGTCTGTTTGAGCTGTTGTTACGTATGCCATTGTTTGTTCCTTGTGTTTGTTTGTGCCCTGACCTTACCACCGGTAGTAAACCCTGTAAACAGCTGAATGTCGTTTTTTTTATAAGTTGTTGAAACTATAGGTGATAAAAGTTCTGTTCTATGTGTGGAAATGGCGCTACCAGGGGTAAAAGGTTTGGCAGAATTGCCACCCATGGCGCGCCACAATTGGGGAGTTGTTGAGGTGGTTCGCTTGTTTAGATGATATCATGCCGGGCATGAAGAACGTATCAAAGAAGGTTTTACAGTACGTCGGCACCATCAACAGAGGCAACGTTCAGCGGGCGCTACAATCCTGTTTGATGCAAGCCGAGGTTGATATGCCACTCTATCGGCAATTGGCTGCACTTGATATCCAGCTAGAGGTAGAGCAGACGGCATTGCTTCACATTGACGACAAAGCGCGCAATTTCAATAATCCGGCCAGACTCGCAGCAACTTACTCGACAGTAAAGGACCTATTGAAACCTGCCGACAACGAACGGCAAGCATTGGATGATGGTTGGGACACGTTACTGACAGAGGATTCAGACACCGAACAGTCAGAAGCTATGCCACAACTCGCAGTTGTTGAACCTGCCGAACCTAGTCCTCCCCCTATGGGGGATTGTGTGGGTACTGGTAAGGATGGTGATAGTGGGAACGGTTTACCTTTGTCACACAAGCGGCATCGCCTCGACACCCTCACACGTCGTCGAATTGAGGTGGCGCTACGTGGCCCCCGTCCCAACAAGGCGGAGATAGCCAGGACCGTTGGCGTGAGCAGGTCCACAGTAGACCGTATCTCCCGTCAGCTGGATTCGGCGTAAGTGCCCGGAATCATTGCCCTTTTCTCGACCCCCACCCCCATGTACCCGATTTGGCCTCCGAGTCCGTCCGTCCATCCTCTGGGTACTTCACACTGGCTATCGGGAATTTCAGATTTGACCCCCCAGGAGTCCCAGGGCCGGGCCACCGGATTAGTACATTCAATTAGGGTTTATGGGTAATTAATGACCTACCCTTATTAAGCCTGACTTATGCGGCATGGTGTCCGAAAGGGACCCAAGCTAGGATTGGACTTTGTTGTTTAATGATGTGGGCTTTTAGCGCGGGTCTATTCGACCCGTGAAATACTATAAGTTGTTAGCAGGTGAGCGTTAGCGAACTCTTTATTAGATTCTAGCACGATTTTGCAGTCTTGAACAGCGGGTTTTTTTTGACCCCTCTGGGGGAAAACTGTGGATAAGCTGTTGAAGAAAAATAATGATTTGGTGATTATTTTCGATTCCTTATACTGTCGCTATGACAGACCAGCTCATCAGTCAGCTTGTAGACTTTGGTGCCCTTGGTTTGTTCTCTGGCTTTTTAGTATATCAGTTTATTCAGATGCAAAAGAGATTAGATAGTCTTGTGGAGAGGTTCCAGGAGCAGGTCAATGCAATTGGTGAAGATTTTGATAAGCGGGTAGAAGAAATGCGCGCACGGTATGATGTGGTGATTGCCGACATCCGAAGTGACTGCCGTGAGAACGAGGCTCGGCTACAAAACGAGGTCAAAGAGGCGCAGCGTGAGTTGCTGGCCAGGGAGCGCCAATCGTTGGCGAATATTAAGATAGGTGATTGATTTATTCTTACTGGTCGTTATTTCTTGGGTGGGGCTGTTTATTGTTGCGGAAGTAACTGGCTAGTTCGCTCGCTCCCACCACTCTTTTAGAAAGTCTTCAAAGTCATCCAGCATCATTACAACGTAAGGCTGTTTCCTGTCCTCTTTGATAACGGCCAGCGGAATGCGACCCTTCGGGCAAGTGCTAACGGCAGTGTTCAATGCTCGTCTTACCGGTGGCCTTGCGCCCACCTTACACTCAATATGAAGTGGTCCCGCCTGGACATCGGGCACATCCTCGGCGCCGCCTTGAGTTTGTAAGCCTCGTTTGGCTTCGCATCCCGGCATTACCTCTCGTAGCCTTCGGGCCACTTCTCGTTCCCAATTATGTCCCTTTGTTCTTTGATATTTACTCATGGCGTTTTCCCTTTGTGGTTGAACTGCTCATATGGGCACTGTAACATTGCCAGGTTGTAGCATAGGATAAAAAGATGGGAAACGAATCAACGACAGCGACTTTCAAAGTAGACGAAACTCTTTACCATGACCTGCAGTTACTGAAGGAAAGAACGGGTATTCCTATTCGGGTAATAGTCGATCTCCTCGGAGAGCTGGCCGCATCTGCACTTCAGACGAGAGTAAGAGGTGAATGGGAAGAACCACAAGAAAGGTTCCTGCCAAACCAAGGCCAAAAAATTGTTCATATGAGCAATCACGTCCATAAACGACTTAGCTCGCTAACAAAAAAGATTGGCCTAAACGTAACAACTGCAGTCAATGAGGCCTTCTATTCAAAAAGAAGCGACATCAATAAACTCAAAGGACTTCGGCTAGAAAAGATGAACCAATGCTGGAACGCTACCTGCGAAACGGCAGAGCTTGCGAGCAGACGGCGTATCATTCAAGCGAAGCAACAGGCCCCCCTGGTGCAAGCCCAGTGACAAAGGCCGAGTTCTGGAACAGATGCAGGATCGATAGACGGTTTTTCTTTAAGAAATGCCTGCGTATTCGTGTGCAAACGGCAGACGGAGCCTACCGAATGCGCCCGTTCATCCTCAACAGAGAGCAGGAAATGGTTGTCAGTTGGATGGAAGAGCAAGAAAGAGCGGGTAAACCTGTGCGGTTTATTATTCTAAAGGCCCGCCAGCTCGGAATGACAACCCTTGCAATGGCTATTTGGTTCCACCTGTGCGTGTTTAGAGACCTTATTCGCTGCCAGGTGGTGGGTCACCGCCAAGAAGATACCCGTAAGATTTCTGAAATGCCCCACTTGATGAACAGCAACCTTCCTTCGGTAATAGCCCCCAGGTGTGAAGCAAAAAAGGTTCGGCTTAATCTGTACTGGGAAAACGGTTCATGGCTTGAGCTGACAACACAGGGTGGTGAAGAGGGTGGCCGTGGCGCAACGCCAACAGCGGTTCACGCAACAGAGCTTAGTTCTTGGGATATCTTGCGTGTTCAGTCAGAAGCGGAGAAGGTTCTTCAGGGGTATTTTTCTCCAGTGAACTTGGTTGCAGGCACATATCTTGGGTGTGAATCAACTGCCGGTATGGCCGCTGGTTCGATGTATTCTCGGTTTATTGACGCACATACTGGACCGCCCGGCCTATGGAAGAGCTTCTTTTTCTCATGGAAAGGTGTTCCAAAGTATTGCCTTTCTGTGTCTAAAGAAGACCAAGAAAAAGACGCCCTAATGAAACTCCACTATAAAAAGGGCAACGCGGCAGCGGCAAAAAAGATTGCAGATGGGTTTGGCTACAGCCAAATCTGGTTTGAAAGAGCAATAGAATACGACTTGCTGGTTGGCGAGGTTCAGTGGGCAATTGCCAAGGTCAGGGAAATGAGCGGGGACCTTCGGCGGTTTGACCAGGAGTTCCCGTTGTCTTGGCAAGATGCGTTTGTTGCTGGCGGTCGCCCGGTGTTTGAGCAAGACATTATTGGGAAGTGGGACAGGCAAGACCTGCCAGAGACTGCGCTGATGGGGTCTCACCTTTATATGAAAGGTAACAATATTGCGCTAAACCCCGTGGGGGCGGACTGGACTGTTTATGTTCCACCAAGAGACCACCATGAATATATTGTCGGCGTTGATTGCGCGTCTGGCGTAAAAGACGGGGACTACTCTCCAATTATTGTGTTTGACAGACACACCAGGGAGATTGTGGCTCAGATGTACGCAAAGATGCCGCCAGACGAAACAGCGGACCAGGCCGTGTTGGCCGCAAAGTGGTACAACTCGGCTTACCTGATTCCAGAGATAAACAACCACGGCTATGCCTGCGTCAAAAGAATACTAGAGCTGAACTACCCAATGCACAGAAGGCATCCAAACAGAGAGCTTTCTACGCAAACACCATGGAGTGAGGCATTTGGCTTTATGACTACACGGTCTACAAGGCAGATGATTATTGACACCCTGGCACAAGCTGTTCGTGAAAACTCAATTACAGTCTGGAGTAAAGAGCTAATAACAGAGATGCGTACATTTGTTTACAACCAGCGGGGCCGGGCTGATCACATGGGCGGGCGGCACTCAGATGCAATCATTGCAACATGCTTATGCCTCTATGCTGACGCCATTAGAACACCGCCAGAGCCACTGTTTTATGAAAAGCAAGAGGAGGAATACGATTCAGACCTTCAAAGGTGGCGCGCAGAGCGACGAGGCAAAAAGAAATCTTCCCCTCACCCAAGGCTAGGGTCGTTTGCATGATTGCTGTTTGGGTTGCGATATGTTGTCTTATCTTTCTATTTGGTTGGGTGTTGGGTTATCTTATGCGAGTGCAAGAGAGACTAGATAAGCTACTTGCACAAAAAGAAAAGCAAGCGAAGGCGCTTGAGCAGAAGTGGGCGGCGTTTGATTCCTCTGGTCACAGGGGCGACTTTGAGCGCGCACTAAGGAGAAGGTAAAAATGGATCCAGTAACAATTGCCGCAATCATTTCAGGCGTGGCTGGTATTACACAGTCAGCAATTGGCGCAGCCACGCAACCCGACCCGGTAGCTCCACCACCGCCACTTGAACCTCAAAGGCGACCAGCAACCGGCGGGTTTCAGCAATCAATATCTGGGCCACCGCAACTTCCGCCACCGCCGCAGCTAATGTCAATGCCGCAACTTCCGCCAGCGCCACAAAAGGCACCCGGCCCGGTTCCAGGCCTTTCTACGCTTGGCCAGGCCCCAGACCCTGTTGCTGCGCTTAGGTCTGTTCGCATGGGAGTGTAATTGTGGCTTATGACTTTCTGCCGTCTGACGAAGAGCGGGTTGAAAGAAGGCCGCAAGGGCTATTAGACCTTGCATTTGACCCCGAATTCCTGAGAAACCTATCTGCAACACAACAGCAGTACGGGGTGGTTTCGACGGCGAAGCCCCCGGCCCCCCCAGGGAGCTTTCGTCCTGACGTTGCAATAAATCGACTCAAGCGGTCGTCTGTCATCTCGCCAAGGCTGTTGGCTGCGTTGACTAAAAGAGGAGAAAGCTGATGCACGGCCAATCGCCCATTCGGCAACAGTACGCAGAAAAAGACCTGAAAAAAAAGACAAAGCAATATGTCCCCACAACAGAAGAGGTGGAGATTCAGTCTTACGTTGATTTGCAATATGACGCTGCCGAAACGTGCAAGAAAAGCCGTGTGTCTGACGCCTGGCTTGCGCTTGCAATGTATATGGGCAAGCAGTGGATAAAGTGGAACAACGTGTCTGGCCGGGTTGAAGAGATTGCTCGCGAAGACTGGCAGGTTCACTTGGTGCTAAATTATATCCGTCCGGTGATTCAGCAGTTGGTAGGTAAGACTACAGAGAATCGACCCACGGTAATCGTTATGCCTGCAACCGGAGACTCTGACGATAGAGACAAGGCACGGGCGTGTGAAAAGCTGATTAGCAATCACCTGTGGCGTCAACTAAAGATGCAGCTCAAAATCCAAGAATTCTCCCGATTGATGTACCAAACAGGGCTGGGGATATTCAAGGTCTACTGGGACCCAGAAGCCGGGGACGATTACGAAATTGACCTGCCGCTTTCAGAAGAAGAGCAGAAGATTGTCGAAGAGTTTGAGCGGTATAACGTACCGCACGGCATTGAGCCGCAAACCCAGAAAGGCCGAACGGGCGCCCCGGTTGTTGATGTGTTGTCGGTTTTTGAGGTGGGCTGGGACCCGGGCGCAGCGTCTCTGGACGAGTCTCGGTGGGCCTATCACGTCAGCGCGATGCACATTGACGAAGTAAGAAAGCGGTGGAAGAAGGGCGCACATGTTAATCCCAACTCCTCGTTTGACTCTGACTTGCTTTCGCTTCGCGTCCTAAGGAGTGCAACGCATGAGCGTTATGACAGAAACACAGTGCTTACAGACAGGGTTCGAGTGGTTGAGTACTTTGAGAAGCCATCGCCTCGATATCCGAAGGGTCTTTACGCCGTGGTTGCCGGTGGCCTTGTGCTGGAATACGACAAGGAGCTACCGCTTGGCGAGCTACCGTTTGTTGCGGCACGCCACATGCCGGTGCACGGCAGGGTCGATGGGGACGGTGCAATTCAAGACCTTATTGCCCCCCAGGAAGAGATTAATAAGAGGGTTAGCCAGCGCATCGAGAACGCCAATCAGATGCTCAACCAAAAGTGGCTGGTGGTAAAAGGCTCTATCTCTGGTGACATGATTACTGATCAACCGGGCGAAATTATCGAATATGACGCTCAATACCCACCACCAAGGCCAATAGCACCACCGCCAATGCCATCCGACGTTGGAAGGCTTCAAGACGAAATGCTCTCACACATGAGAAACATTTCAGGCGTTAGTGAAATGCAGCAAGGGCAAATACCCGCAGGCATCAGCGGTCGAGCTATTGGAATGATGGCTGACGCCCAGGCAACGGTTCTTGGGCCAACCATTAGAGAGCTAGAGTCCGCACTTGAAGATGTTTGCTCTCGGTTACTCAAGTACTGGCGCAACTACATGCCCGTGCCCGTTACCGTGAAAACACTTGGCGCCGAAGCGGCCCCTGAGATTTTTACGTTCTATGCAACGGACATCCAGTCAACCGATGTGGTTATTCGGCCCAACAGCTTGCTGCCAAAGCAGCCGTCTTACCGAAGAGAGCAGGTCATGATGGCCTTCACCCAGGGCGTTTTTGGAGACCCATCAAGCCCAGAGTCTCAAATGAAAGTGCGAAAGATGATGGAATGGGGTGAGCTTGACGAGTTGTTTGGCGACAACAGTAAAGACCGAATCTACGCAAGAGAGATGCTGCGCCTGATTGGTGGTGGCGGAAAAGTCAACCCAGAGCCATGGGAAGACCATGTAACCATTATTGACGAATTCCACGATATGATGACCTCGGTGACGTACCGACTGATGGACGAAGGGGTCAAGGCCGAGATAAAGCGAAACTTTGCTTGGCATTATTACTATCAAAGCCAGCTTCAGCAGGGCATTCCGTGGTGGGAACTTCCGCCAAGCGAAGGAGAGCCGCCGTCACAGCAGCAGCAACAACAACAGCAGCAGCAGTGGTCCCCAGATGCGGTTGCCCCAGAACAAGTATTTGGCCCCACCCCGTCCCCAGAGCAGGCGGCACCCCAAGAAGGTTCGCCAGAAATGGGAATGGGTGACATGCAGGCGCTGCTTCAGCAGCTTGGCGCTGGCGGTGGCGGCATGCCAGGGGGCAATCTTCCTGAAATGAATGCTGGTGTACATGGGCCTGGCGTTGCTTCGGCAGAGCTTGGCGGGTTGTACGGAGAGTAGTTTTTTAGTACATTCTATTTGTTTGTTTGTTGCGACCAGTCTTTGGTTGCTTCATTGTTTGTCCCCGGCGTGACGCTCCCCTGTTGTTGCGCTGGGGTTTTTTTTGCCGCTTGCGGCATTGAATTAGTTTAGTTTATGCTACGGACAACCTTCAAATCGTTTAGTCCGCGATAAGGACTGGAGGGTAGTATGACAACATCGACAGATGATGCTGCAATGGGCGAAATGGGTCTTGACACCCAAGCGGACTCGCCATCCGTAGATTCTGGTGACAACGCAACGGCCACTGAGGGCGATACCTCGGGCGGGGAAACTGGAGATAAGTATGTTCCGTATTCTCGATTCAAAGAAGTTATTGATGAAAGGAATTCGGACAGGAAGGCGTTCGATGAGCTTCGGTCTAATCACGAGCAATTGTTGAGCTGGGTACACCAAGAGGCTGTTCCTAAGTTGAATAAGATTGATCAAATGGGCGAGCCAGCGAGCAGTGAAGAAGAGTATGTTGATCCGCTTGAAAAGAGGATTATGGCTCAAGAGGCAGAACTAAAGCAGCTTCGGGAAACTCAGGAGCAAGACCGGCAGTCGGCTTACAAAAAAGAGTTCAACAGAAAAGTTGATCTTGTTTGTAAGGAAAACCCGCTGGCATCGCCTGCTGAGATAATGGACGCTTTTTTAAAGAACCCGACCGACTCGTTTGATTTCAAGGCGGCGGCAAAGCGTTCACACGAAACAGCACTTCGTAAAGCAGATATGCTTTATAAAAAACGAGGTGAGGTTTCAAAGGCAAAGAAGCTGATACGTTCGACTCCTGCTTCGCTGGCCGCAGAGAAAAAGCCACAGGACATGAAAGATGCCCGAGAGCTTGCGCGAGCGTTCTTCCAAAACCAACAACAATAACTGCCGGGGTAAGCCTCGGCCATAATTGGAGGATTAAATGCCTACAACAACTAACGGTTCCGGCAGCACTGGTGACTTTTCTGCCGCACTAAAAGAGTTCTATGGTCCGGGGCTTATCGGCTCCTTAAACAAAGACATTGCATACTTTGATGCCCTATCAGAAGCGGGTGCCGAGGTAGAGCTTGGCGGTAAAGGTCTCGTTTGGCCTGTCCATACCAAGTGGTCTGGTGGTGTTGGTGCGATTGCTGAAGACGCAACCCTGCCCACCGCTGGAACGCAAAGCCGGAGCAAGGCAACTGCGACATCTAAAGAGATTTACGGTCGTATTGAATTGACCCGGAAGGTAATGGCGTCAAGCCGAACAAACAAAATGGCGTTTGTTGATGCGCTTGATTCAGAGATGGACGCACTTGAGTCTGAACTGAAAAAGCAACTCAACCGACAGCTTTTGGGCAACAACGCCGTTCCCGGCGGAAGCTCGGCAGCACCCAATACGGGCATTTTGACAAAGATCACAACGGGCGTTGCTAACGCAACCCAAACGGTTGATACAACGCACCAGCTCCATAGCGGCATGAAGCTTCGCATTGGTACTGCGGATCATATCCCTGCATTAGCGTCCGATGAAGATGCCGATGCTGCTGTAATCAAGAGCGTTGACTCGCGCACCCAGATTACGCTGGAAAGCTCAATCACCACCGCGACTGGCGACTTGGTTACAATTGGTGATGCAAACTTTACGTCATTCAAGCACGAGCTGTTTGGACTTGACCACCTCATTGAGAACGACGATGACGACTTGTTTGGGATTGACGTAGGGGCCACGGGTTCCGCCTGGAAGGCTCACGTTGATGACAACAACGATGTCAATCGCTCCTTGAGCCATGAGCGCATGGACGCAATGTTTGACAGCGTTTATGAGCGAGGCGGACAGCGACCAAACTTTGTGATTGGTCACAACAGCTTTGCGCGTGAAGTCAAGAAGCTGATGGAAGGCGACGTTCGTTACGAGCCACAGACATACAAGGGCGGTTTCCAGCGAAACCTCTTGGTCTGGAACTCTGGAACGCAAGACGTTGTTATCATGAGCGACCACCTTTGCCTGCCTAACCGGGCCTACTTCCTGAACCTTGAGTTCATCAAGATGGCATACTTAGACCGGTTTGACTGGTTGGACGAGGACGGCGCTGTGCTTAGTCGCATCAGCAATAAGGCCAACTTCGAGGCAGCTTTTGGTGCCATGCTTGAGCAGATTGTAACTAAGCGTAACGCTCACGGCGTGTTGAAAGACATCTCTGTGAACGAGTCTACGCTGGTAACACCTGCATAACTTTCTTGGTGCCTCGGGGTTGAAATGACCTCGGGGCACTTTTACTTAGTATCCTCCCTATGAGGGGTAAACTGTGGAGTGGTAAACCATGATTAAAGATAGAAATATTGAATATAAGTACAAGACAGAGTTCTTTCCTGTAACATCTTTCAACTCGTTTATTGGCACCGCTGCCTCTCAATCGATGGCCGGAAACCTTCTTGAGGCCGGTGGAGATAACGGGTATTCAGCGCTAGAAATGAACAACAACGACGATATTGCGCGCCTCGTTATGCCAATCCCAAGTCATTGGGACACGGCAAACGATATGTTTTTTCGTGTTCTTTATGTTCATGAGCTTGGCCCTAGCACGGTTAACTATGCCGTCTTGTTCAAGCAGTCGGCGTTTGGTGCGGCAATCTCAGGAGCGGAGTCCGATGGTACGCTGGACACAGCAATTCCCAGCGACACAAGCACCGGCTCTGACGCGCTGGATGCAACTGCGTGGGGAACAATGAACGGCGGCACTCTTTTGAGTACAAACGACGTTGTGTGTATTGACGTAAACTCTGCAAACGGCACCGCCGTTGTAACGCAGCTTGTTGGCCTTGAGGTTGCTTACTTGCCAAAGCTTACTGGCGGCGCCCAGAACAAGATGGCTGACAACCCAACGGACGCATAGCATGAGTGGCGCACGTTTTATCTCAAAAGAGCGATACGACAGAGCGCAGCGTATCCACTGGAAAAACCCGCACACGCGACGGCTTCAGCAAGTTGTTGGGGACGATAAGCTGTATGTGGGGTTTGATAACAAGATCAAAAAGTGGGTCTTGGCCAGGTTGTGCAAACGGTTCATCGTTCAGCAGTATGGGCGCAAAGAGCTTGCGTCAGAGGTAAACGTGCCTGTTATTTGGAAAACATGGGAAGAAGGGGTTGGTGGTCGCGGATTGTCGATTACCCACCCCGACCTTCCTGAATTTATCATGAAGTGTGACCGGTGGCGCAGAGCAAAAGAACTCGACAAGCAATGGGCATATAATGACCAGAAAGCGGTCTGGGCGCAGGAGTCCAGAAAAAGAGAACGACGCGAGCTTGCCAAAGAGGTCTGGGGTACAGGCGCGTTCCAGAAGATGGCAAATGCCAACGTTGGAGCGGTTTCGTCTGTTGGCCCAGGAAGAGACAGCTATAGCTACATTGGTCACGCCGGGAGGGCGTAATGGCTTTGACCCGCACCGATATAATTCGGTACGCGAAGGCTGACCTGGACGAAGACGGAGATACTTTTTGGAGCGCAACGGCGCTTGAGGATTACGCCAACCGGGCCAATCGAATGGTCCATAGGGAAATTCTTAAAGTAAACCCTGGCTTTTTTCTAAGCACAACTCAGTACACGTGGGCCTCCGGGAAGGTGTCAGAAGACATTGCGACAATCTTAGGTGACGAGCCTGCGCTAATGATTGACATTGAGCACACGCCATCAGCAGGCGCTATCGGCTCAAGCAATCTCCCCAGTCTTTTAACGCCAATGCGGTTCATTGAAAGGCCAATGAAGTACCGGAGCCATTGGCGAAGCACGTCGCTTGTTAGTTCCTATTCGTGGGAGCTTCAAGGGCGGACGCTTTTTATTGCACGGGTGCCGGGGCAGGCCCTCAATCTTCACATTCATTTTGTTCCACAGCTTGCCAACATGGGCGCCTCAGACGTAGTTCTTGGTGGGTTTGCAGACCCATATCACGATGCAGTGGCGTCATGCCTTGCCTACCTCATGAATATGAAGCAAGAGGGCGAAAACCCGGAAGTCATCAGGGCATGGACACAATGGAAGCAAGACATTGCCGCAATGGCCTCAAGGCGCAGGGTAGACGGACCAAAGCACATCACAGTTACGCGGAGTCGATAAATGGCTAACCGCGTGGTAGATTTTCCAGCCCCTCTTGGCGGTGTCGAGTGGCGCGCTGGAGCACAGAAAGAAAACAACGCCCAGGTTTTGGTGAACGCTGATTTGTCTCGCGGTATCCTTCAGGCAAGGCGTGGATTCAAGGGCGTTAGTGCGACAGAAATGAGGTTGGCGCGGGTACACCAGTCAAAGGCCTCAACAGACAAAAGCTACGTCATTGCAGTTGGAAGCAACTCCCAAAGCAACAACGATGTGTTGTTCAAGGCGTTTGATGAATGGGGTAATGCCGTTGGGTCAACACAGAACCTGACCCAGCTGTTTGGAGAGCCTGAGCAAGAGATTGTGCTTTGTTCTTTTGTTGATCACATTATCAAAGACAAGGCCCTGAAAGACCACCTGGTTACGCTAATTACAACCAAGCACAACACATACCTGTACGAGCCATGGAAAAACAATGCTGTTGTTCGACTTGCTGACACCGACAAGCTTGTGTTTAACGATGCGACATCCGGTGACGCAAAGAGGCAGTACGACAACATTAGCTCTTACCTTGTGACCGGGCCAAAGGGCTATATTGCAACAGAGCACAACGGAAGCATTATATACGCAGGGTTTGAGGACGAGGCTCAGTTCTGGCTTTCCGAGACCGCAGAGTCAGACCAAGACGCCATCAAGTCGCTAACCGGGGACAACCAGGCGATTGTGCTTGGGCCACAGTTCTTTTTGTTTACAGACCTAAACGACCCCGTTGGAATTCAAGCGTGGGCAACCGGCGCCGTTAGCATGTCAGACAAGATAACGGGACTCAGGTCTTATCAGGAAAACCTGATCATCTTTTCTGCAAACGCCATACACGCCCTTGTGGGGCCGTTTGGGATTCAAACGTTTACCATTGTAAAGATTGCCTCTGGCGCAGGCTGCGTTGCACACAACTCAATAGTTGAAGCAAACGGCATCCTTTATTTTATGGGCCACGATGGCATCTATGCCTTTGGGGGCCTTAGCGCGCCGCAGGCAGTGAAGATTTCAACGCCGGTAGATGCGCTTTGGTCTGGAAGGCATGACGCCGGATGGGTGCCAGAGGCAGTAAACAGCACCCTTTACGAGGAGATGCACTGGCCATGGACCGTTTCACATGAGCATCTTCAGCACAGCAATGTCGTTCATTACAAAGAGCTAAATCAAATCTGGTGGTCTGTCCCGGTCAAATCAAAAGACCCGTTTACCTTCCCGGTAACGCTTGTGTTTGATTACGCAAACAACGCCTGGAGCTTTCACTACATGAGCGAGCGGTCTGGCTCAGGAGGCTCAAGGCTGAGCTGCATGTTTGATGGCGTTTCTGTAAGAGGAAAGGGAAGCGAGCGAGTGTACACCACCCAGGCAAGGGGAGAGCTTCAGCAGTACGGTTGGTACAGGGACGAGGCTTCGTCTACTTATTCAAACGACGGCGCAGGAATACCTCTTGTTTGGGTGTCGAACCCGCTTGGGGACGAAGGGGCAAACAACGACAGACTAAAAGATGTCAGGTTTCACATCTTATCGACGGGGAAAAAACCATCTACTAACCCACCGAAGTGCTTTATCTCTGGCCAGGAGGCGCACTACGACATGCAGCAAACCGCAAGGGAAGAGAAAAGCCAAAGCCTTGACCTGCACCCAAACGAGTCACTGGCAGAGTTTTTCTTTGGCGATGCAAAGTTCAATGACTCAGATAGCTTTTTCACTGAAGCAGACTGGTTTCTGTCTAAGCTAAATGCACGAGTTCGCTCTCCAGCCTGGCGAGTTGGCATTATTGATGACGCTAAAACGCAGGACAGGCCACCGCTTGTTCACATGAAAAAGTTTAGCGCAGAGGTCAAAAGGCTGGGCACAGAGTGAAGGTTCGACCAAACAGAAACCCGACCCCATTTTCTCGGCCAGGGGTTGATCCACGGATTCGGTTTATTACCCAGGCGCTTGACGCGCTATCTCGAAAGATATCTGACAGGGGCTTTCTTGCAACGCCAGACATGTCAATGCGAGATGTAATTGCCCAGTGCGGAACAAAGTCAGACAGCGGAGACATAAACGTTTTTTTCTCTGAGGGAACCTGGACGTTTAGAGATAACTTTACAATCAGCAGGCCCAGGGTCTACCTGTGGGGAATCCCCGGCGCGACTGTTTTTGAGAGGCACGTAGACAACAGCAAGCCAATGCTCACCCTATCAGGAAGGGAGGTTAGCCTTAGCGGCATCCGGTTTGAGGATTCTAAAGAAGATACAGGCGCCGCCATCAAGGTAACCGGCGGCAGGTCAAGCGTAAGTCAGTGCGTCTTTGATGACTGTTACCGGGCAATTGAGGTTGCAGGCGGCAGCGGCCAGCGGCTGCTTGACAACTATGTCATTTCATGCAGGGCGACAGACTTTGCCATTAAGATAACGGGCGGCGCAACCGACGGGATAGCAAGCGGAAATGTAATTGAGCAGGCCAGCCTGGCGGCAGACATCTTTCTGGACTCTGGTTGTGAAAGGTGGGTCCTGAACGGAAACCAAACATTTAACGGAAACATTCGGTACACGGAAACAGACGGTCACGTAGAAAGCGGAAACTCAGGAAGCGCCGCAGCGGAAACTGTTACGCTTGAGACCGATGTGATTTCAAGAGAGGTGTTTAGATAATGTCCTCAGTGTACACAAAAGAGTTTTTGACAGGAACAGGGAATGGCACGGGATTGAAGGTGTCTGCGACCGCAGCGGGTTCCGCTGTGACTGTTCATACTGTTCCCTCGGACGCAAAAGACGAGGTTTGGCTGTACGCAACCAACAACGACGGCTCGTCAAATGTCACCGTGACAGTCCTTCTTGGCGGGACGGACGATCCAGACGACTACATCTACAAGACAATCGCCCCGCAGCGCGGCCTTTCTACGGTTATTCCAGGGTTTCCGCTGGACGAATCCCTTGTGGTAAAGGCCTTTGCGTCTAGCGCAAACAAGGTTTCTCTCCATGGTTTTGTTAACAGAATATCATCCGGCTCTTCCGGCGGTTCAATCGGAGGCTAAGGGTGGCGACGTTTAGTTATAGCAATTCATTTAGCTCGGGAGATGTTGTTGAAGCAAGCGAGATAAACGCAAACTTCAAAGACTTGCGAGACTTCTTGCTGACAACAAAACTGGATGAGGACAATTTAAAGTCATCAGCGCAGGTGGGCGCGGTAAAGCTTGTGTTTTCAATTGAGTCAATTCAAAACCAAGCAAAGACATATTGGCTAAAAGCCCCTGCCGGAGTTTCTTTAAAGTGGAAAGAAGTTCAAGTTGCTTTTGAGTCTGGCTCTGGGACGGTGACTGTAAATGTGACGGCTGACAACACAAGCGGCTCACACTCCACTGCGCTAAACGACGGGCCACTGACACACAATAGCTCGGGAACAGTGGGTAATATTAGAAGCTTCACTGGCGACACGGCGGCTGGAGGAGTTGTCAAGGTTATAATTTCGGAGACTGCTGACAACGCCTGTAGTAATGT
>PBDG01000028.1 GCA_002717225.1 Rhodospirillaceae bacterium
GTGAGCGAGGTCAAAGCCGCAGAGTAGACCAGCGAAACGCTCTCTCGCGAAGCATTGAACGCTAATTCAAATGGCTCAATAAATATGCTGAAGGCGTGAATCGAACCGAGCGACCCTGTTAGCAAAACGGCTGCTATTAAAGAAAACAAAGGACGATGCGGTGATGCGAGCACTTCAGTTATCGAATGATTCAAAACTCTTTGACCGTGATATCGAGCTTCACGCAGAAGGTGGGAACACAGAAGGTTGTTGCAACCGAATATGCTTTCTTCTTAAAAAGTGAACTGTTCACAAACATTCTTTGTCATAAAATGCGCACGACACTGTTCGCAGTGTATCCGCCCCCAGTGAATAGTGACGACCAAATCTAGCACAGATTTTGAACAGATTATGCTCGGTACTGATTGAGCAATAAAATAACTACTCTATCATTTGGCCACATGGAGCATTTTTGATGTTGGCCATGGACGTTATTAGCCATGAGGTTGAATTAATCTTCCTGAACTCAGTGGAGATCGAGTGAGGTGCGAATGGCAGAATCTATGGGAAGTCGTCCTCATAAAAAGCAGGATGTACTCGGTCTATTTGCATGCATTATTTTGTGTCTTGCAGTATCTGCTGCTGGTGGCGCTATTACAGCAACGAGCGTCGATACTTGGTATCAGGCCTTAGAGAAACCAACCTTTAATCCGCCGGATTGGTTATTTGCACCAGTTTGGAATTTACTTTATTTGCTAATGGGTATCGCGGCTTGGCGAGTATGGAGACTTCAGTCATCCAGGGCGCTGCGACTGGTTTATATGGTCTTTGGCCTACAGCTGTGTCTCAACCTTGCCTGGTCATACCTGTTTTTTGGATTGCAGCGAATTGATCTGGCATTAGTCGAGATCATTATTCTGCTCGCTGTGATTATCATAAATATGGTGATGTTTCGAAATTTTGATCGCTTAGCGGGTCTACTGTTCGTTCCCTACATCGCCTGGGTTACCTACGCCACAATCCTTAATGCATCGCTTTGGATACTCAACGATATTTAGAGAAAGAGTCCAAGTTGTGAGACCGAGAGCTCAGCATAAAAAGGACGTCCAATTGCGACCAATCCGATTCGGCGCAGCCGCGTTTTGTCCAGGGCTGCCCCTAGCCGATAGGGCACAAAAGCCTCAAAGGGAAGATCATAGGTCTCCCAGTTCGGTCCTGCAGTAAAATGAGCTCGATATGATTGCCAAGGCCGGACATTATCGGGTGTACGAAGATGGACTGAGTATTTTTCATCATTTCCGCGGACCACGATGCGCACCCCGGAGAATTTGGACGCGTCAATTGTATCTCCTGAGGGGCCTAAATTGAGAGCCGCCTGGATGAATCCACCGTTATTCTCCAGGCAAACGTCGCCCGTCATAAGTAAGCTTGGGCGGCCAAGCATAGCACTGTGAGATATGCAGGCTTTAGAGATTCCTCCCATGACTTGGTCACTAACCCCACGCCATTGAGTGCCCAATTTGGAGACGAGTTGTTTGTCAGTAAAGTCGTCAATTAGCACGGAATCCCTCTATATTACGGTTTCTAAATTGGGCAAGGAAATTGTTCCGAATGGTCTTGTACTCAAAAACACCGTTGAACATTGCTTCTTTGCTAAATCTGATTGTGACCTGCTACGCACGAATCAATGTTTTCGGAGCCAAATCTCCTTGCCATCTCTGCATCATGAGCCACATGATTCGCTTGCGAGGCAGTAATCTAAGTGCCGGGAAACATCGCACAATGTTTTGAGCTTATCATGTTGGATAGGCGCTTGACCTCATACAGAGTAAAGTGGCACGACAATATGACGACAATCCTTTGGTTTCGCCGCGACCTCAGGCTGAGCGACAACCCTGCTCTCGATGCTGCGCTCTTGCTCGGGCGCCCCATTATCCCTGTTTACATTTTCGATGACTTTCAAGCAGGTGAGTGGTCTTTAGGTGGCGCCTCCCGCTGGTGGCTTCATGGCTCTCTGTCTGCGCTCGCTTCTAAGATTAAGGCGTGTGGGAGTCATCTCATCTTCAAGGCAGGCTCTGCAGAAACAATCATTAGTGAACTGCTATTGGAGACTGGCGCAACAAGCGTCTATTGGAACAGGTGTTATGAGCCCTGGATCATAAAACAAGACAAGCTAATCGAGACGAACTTGGAAACAAAGGGTGTTGACGTTCGTAGTTTTAACGCGGGACTACTGCATGAACCTTGGGCGCTCATTACACAAAAAGGCGAACCATACAAAATTTTCACACCTTTCTGGAAGGCATTACGCGCACTCGGTGACCCGGGTCAGCCCATCCCGGCGCCTGCTAATATTCCAGCGCCAAACAACTTTCCGCAGAGTGATGAATTGAACTCATGGGCATTGTTACCGGTAGCACCTGACTGGGCAGATAGTCTGCGTGAAACATGGTCGCCAGGCGAACAAGGAGCGTATGAACGCTTAGATAGTTTCACTGAAAGCGCTGTTTTCGATTATCACAACAAACGAAATCTGCCTGGAGTATCAGGTACATCGTGTCTTTCCCCGCATTTGCATTTTGGAGAGGTGGGACCGCGCCAGGTATGGAATGGCGTTGTTGGTAGTGCAGTCGTTCAAACTGGAAATCAAATGTCTAGTGGTGTCGAGACCTATCTCTCTGAAATTGCTTGGCGCGAATTTTCCTATTACCAATTATCCCATTTTCCTCAATTGCCTTCCTTGCCGTTTCGTCCTGAGTTCTCTTTTTTTCAGTGGGAGGATGACTGTAAAGCGCTCTCTGCTTGGAAACGGGGGATGACGGGATATCCGATCGTCGATGCCGGAATGCGCCAATTATGGAAGACAGGCTGGATGCATAATCGAGTCCGCATGATCGTGGCATCCTTTCTGATAAAGGATTTGCTGATCGATTGGCGAATTGGAGAGAAGTGGTTTTGGAATACGCTCGTTGATGCTGATCTCGCGAGTAATTCAGCAAGCTGGCAATGGGTCGCAGGATGTGGAGCTGATGCGGCACCCTATTTCCGTATCTTCAATCCCACTCTTCAAGGAACTAAATTCGACCCTGATGGTAGTTATGTGCGAAAGTGGGTGCCTGAATTATCTAAACTTCCAGGCCGCTTGATTCATGCACCTTGGAAGGCCAAGCCAATTGAGCGAGCTAACGCTAACATTAAGCTAGGTCATGATTATCCATTGCCAATTGTTGATCACTCGGCCGCAAGAAATCGTGCGCTTGAGAGATACAAGAGGATCAAGTCAGTTCAAGCCCGTCACTAATAGCACAGCGCCTCGAACCTAACTTTGGATAGGGTCAGATATTAATTTTCGCCGTCAAGAAATAGTGTTATCTCGTCTTCGAGCCATTTGCGGTAGCGAAGTGCAAGGCGATTGTTGAGGCGCATTTGAGCAGTGAGGGATTGCCGGGGCATTGCAGCTAGGCGTCGGGCGATCTTCTCTGCCTCTGCCATCAGGTCGGCTTCTGGCACCACAGCGCGAACAAGACCCCAGTGCTCAGCATCCTCCGCACCAAAGCGGTCGCAGTTGAGAGTCAAATCTCTTGCGCGATGCATGCCAATGGTCGCAGCAAGCATCGGTGTACTGCCCCACATGTAGGGTAGGCCGAGCTCGACCTCTGGGATAAAAAAGACCGTGCCTTGCGCTGCTAAAACTATATCGGCGGCTAGTGCAAAAGAGAGACCGCCGCCCACTGCATAGCCCTGGACGGCGGCGACGATAGGCGTTTCACTGCTCAGCATTACCTCTGTTACTTTGGCGCCGAGTTCCAAGGTTTCGATGCGGGCTGCGCGGGGCGCCGTTTCTAGCTGCGCTAGAAGGTTGCGGTCGGCGCCTGCGCAGAAAGCGCGGCCGCGACCGGCAAGAACAATCGAGCGTATGTCGTTGTCGCGGTCGAGACTGAGGATCGAATCGCTGAGTGCCCTCTTCATAGCATGAGAGATAGCGTTCAGCACCTCCGGTCGGTTGAGCCAAAGTATGGCAATATCATCTTTTCGTTCGATGGTGACGACGTCGATCTCACTCGTTTTGCTCACTTTTTTCTCCTTCCGGGGCCCTGTTGATCGTTACATTGGGCGGGCGCGTCAATACAGGTATCCCAAGAGCCAGGACAACTAGTACGAGGGCGCTATATTCGGCCCAATCGAGGGGTTCGCCCAACAGCCATGCGCCGCTAAATAAGCCGACTACCGGCGTTGCAAGCATACCAATCGTCGCGATTGCTACCGGAAACAATCTCACGATTTCGTAATAGGCGTAATAGCAGAATACGAAGGCGATCAGGATATTGTAGACCACAGAGAGAAGCGGCCAAGTTGAGGGAAACGGGACATTGTCGTAATCCACTGCCGCGCTGGCTGCGATGAATATTGGAATGCCACAGATTAGGTACTGCCAACCGACCAGCACCATTGTTGGCGCCTCCCAAGCCACGCGCTTCTGAAAAATGGTACCCAACGCCCAGATTACCGCACCGAAGAGCAGCAATAGCGGACCCTTTGGTGATCCATTAAGGGTTCCCGGATCAGTGGCAATGAGTATCACTAAACCTACCGTGCCGAGAGTCAGGCTGAGCGCGCGTCGCCAAGTCACACGCTCTTTAAGGATTATGTAACCGAATGGAACCGTCCAAATAGGCATAGTGTAAGCGATGATGGCGGCTCGCCCAGAGGCCGTGAGGTCGACACCATAGCCGGTGACGACATGCCACAGCGTGATATTGAACAGGCCTACTAGCAGTAGCGCTGGCCATTGATGGCGCGGAATACGCAGCGAATGGCCGAGTAACTTGCTTAGGGCAAGCATCACCATCGCGCCGCCGGCAAGGCAAAGAGCGCGAAAGGTTAGTACTGGTAGCTCTTCCAAGGCAGTCTTTATGATGGGCCAGTTAGCACCCCAAAAGACAGTGAGTAGGATAAGGAGTACGAAGCCGCGGCGCGGCAAGACTACGCTAGGAGGTTCGGCAGGGCGCTTACCGCTCACGCCGGATATGATCCCGTTGGCCTATTCTGCGACGAGTGCACTCTCCGGCACACGGAGCATTTCACCAAGCGGATGCACTTCTCCCGAGCCATAGCCGCGAGAACGAGGCACCTTCGCGAGCTTGGCTCGGAGTGCTGCTGTCTCATTTTCATCAACAGAGAAGCTGTCGCCTGCTTCATTTTTCAAGTCTAGTACCACGCCATAAACCTGCTTCGCCTTGTTTTCGGAAATCCAGCCTGCTTCGACATCCGCTAGCACCATCATCGGATCGCGGGACAACGGGTCACCGAAGCCGCCGCCGCCGTTCGAGCGGTAAATTAGCTGATCGCCCGGTTCGAGGCGGATGCCCATGGCGTGCATGCCGAGCTCTTCCTCTTTGTCTGGGCTGGACGCACGGCGGAGGCGCAGAATATTGCCGCCGCCATTTGTGCCTCCTGCCAGGCCGAAGGGTGTCACCTCGGCGCGATCACCATGCATTGTCATGGTGAGCGCGCCAAGCACCTTGAAGCTGCGGTCGATACCAACGCCACCGCGAAACTTTCCATCGCCGCAGGAATCCTGTACGCCCTCGCAATTGGAATATAGCAGAGGATACCAGCGCTCGAGAATTTCCACCGGCTGGTTGGTTGCGCCGCCGATGAAGATCATCATCTGGAATGGATTACCATCCTTGTAGCTGCGCGCACCTTGGCCCCCCTCGTTCCAAAGATAATTAACAAACTGTTTGCCGGTTTTGGGGTGGATGCCGCCGATGCAGAGATTGGCGAGATTGATGCCAGCGGCATACATGCGGCGTGAATTGACACTTGAAAAGGCGTTTGCCCAGCACGCCATGGTGACCGCCGCAACCTTTTCATAGGCACCCGAGGCATAGCCAGAGGCGGGCGTCGGCTCCTCGATATGTACGCAACTACCTGGCTTCGACAGTACCTCAACCGAACGCGCGAGCCCGTGATTTAGCGGTGCCAATTGCGGAAAGCAATGAAGTGTGCCGTCATATACTGCGGTCTCCAGTGAGGCGCGTGGAAAGCCGAACGGACCAATTGGCGCCGGGTCGCTGCCGGTATAGTCGAACGTCACCCGGTCGCCCGAGATTTTCATGCGGCAATGCACTCGGATGCGCGGTTGATCCGGATGCATCACGTCCATGTCGGAGAAATCCTCGAACTCGAACTCGCCGTCTGGTAGCTTGGCGACCTGTTTGCGGAACATCTCCTCCGTATAGTCAAAAATATCGGTAAAGAGAGCCTCAATCGTTTTGTCGCCATGGCGGTCGTAAAGCTCCTGCATGCGCTGCTCAATCAGATGTCCGGCACGATGCTGGGCATAAATGTCGGCAATACGTTCGCGTCCTGTGCGCATATTGTATTGAATCAAGGTCATCACCGTACGGTCGATTTCGTCGCCGCGGAAAAGCAGCATGGGCGGCATGCGGAGACCCTCAGAATAGCAATCGATGGCACGTGGATTGAAGCTGCCCGGGAGCGCGCCACCGACATCTGGCCAGTGACCGGTGCTCGAATTAAAGGCGATCACCTTGGTGCCGTGGAAAATCGGTCGGATGAGCTTGACATCATTGGCGTGTATGCCACCGGAGTAGGGATCGTTGAAGATATAGACGTCGCCGGGCTCAAACTTATCCTCGGTCCATTCCCGCACCACCTTCACGGAGGGCTCGAACGAGCCAATATGCGGCGCTTGGTCGCGGTTGCCATGAGCTACTAGTCGCCCTTCGGCGGTAAGTAATGCACAGGAATGGTCGTGTCCTTCGCTGATGGTCGGCGCGTAGGCGAGGCGTGCGATCATCTCGCTGCCCTCGTCGCACATGGCGCCGAGCGCGTTGCGCAAAACTTCGAATGTGATCGGGTTTAACTGCATAGCCCTATCCTACTCTGCAAATGAGGTTTCGTCGCGGATCTACTTCGACACTCGATCCTGGAATGACCAGCGTAGTGCTGTCGAGCTGTTCGATCACCGCGGGTCCGGCGATGTGACTGCCGGCTGGAAGCGTGTCGCGTTGATAGACCGCTGTTTCGATCCAACCTGCTGGTTCGAAATAAACCTGGCGTGTGCTGCTTGGCATGGCCTCGCCATTTTTAGCACCGGCAAAGACCGGTGCCGCTGGTGCGCTTTGTGCTCCCTCCGCGCTGACCCGGGCATTGACTAGCTCCAGTTCGGCGAGGTCCGCTGGCAGGGTATAACCGTATTCCTCCGTGTGTTTTTCGTGGAAGGAATCGAAGATCGCTCGGATGTCTTCCTCTTTAAGCTTATCTTGTCCAGCATCCAGCGTGAGACCACCGGAGACTTGACCGTAATAGCGCACATCCAATTGTCGGTGGAGTTCGACGCGGTCCTCCGGTACGCCCTCCTCAGCAAGGCGGGCTTGGGCCTTGGTTGAGAGATCGTCGAACGCGTCGTTGATCTCAGACACTTCGAAACGTGTGTCGGTGGCGAAGATGGATTGCACGAAATCATGGCGCACATCGACCGACAAGACGCCGAGCGCTGATCCGAGGCCCGGCACATAGGGAATGACCACCTCAGGAATGCCAAGCTCTTTGGCAAGCTCAAGGGCGTGTAATGGCCCGGCGCCGCCAAAAGCCGCGAGCGCGAACTCGCGTGGATCATGGCCGCGCCGCACGGTCATCAGTCGAATCGCTCCGGCCATGTTAGCGCGCATGATACTAAGAATGCCTGCCGCCGCCTCGTCGCGCGAGCAGTTGAGCGGTTCGGCAATTTGATCGATGGCGGCTTGAGCTAGGTCGAGTCCGAGGGCAACGCGCCCGGCAAGCTTGGTATCAGCGCCGAGCCGGCCGAGTACGAGGTTGGCATCAGTTACCGTTGGTGCTTCACCGCCTTGACGATAACAGGCTGGGCCGGGTCGCGCGCCGGCGCTCTCTGGTCCGACCTTAAGCACACCACCGGCATCGACCCGGGCAATTGAGCCCCCACCGGCGCCGATAGTCGCGACATCGACGGAAGGGAAATTGATCGTGATATTGAAATTGATATTCCACTCAGAACGAATCAACGGACGACCATCGCGCGCAAGTGAAACATCCGCGCTGGTACCACCTACATCCAGATTGATAACGTTCGGACGGTTGGTTACCTGCCCAAGATTGGCGCCGGCCATGACACCGGCGGCTGGGCCAGACTGGCAGATACGCGCTGGAATTTCCCGCGCCGCCTCGACCGACATGACACCGCCCCCGGAATGGGTGATAAGCATTGGCCCGTTATAGCCAAAATTTTGTAAACGCTGGGAAAGAGCCGAGAGATAGCGATCAAGCACTGGACCGAGATAAGCGTTCACTACCGTTGTGCTGGTGCGCTCGAATTCACGAATCTCTGGTAGGATGTCGGACGAGATGCTGATATAGGCACCGGGCATCTCCGCGCCTAGAATGTCGCGCGCTCGGCGCTCGTGTTCCCCGTTGATATAGCTGTGGAGAAAATTGATGGCGATTGCCTCAGTGCTCTGTTCGCGTAACTTGGCGGCGATGTTGTGCAAACCTTCTTCGTCGAGATCCTCGATTACCTCGCCTTCATAGGTTGTGCGCTGGCGCACTGTGTGAGTATCACTTCGGGAGACTAGCGTTGGTGCCGGGTCCCAGTCGGAATCGTAAAGCGTCGGGCGGGCGGCACGGGCAGCGTGCAGCACATCAGTAAAACCCGCTGTGGTGACCAGTGCGGTACGCGCGCCGGTGCGCATGATGATGGTGTTGGTAGCGATGGTGGTACCGATCTTGATAAGTTTGATGTCCACGGGTTGGATATTGAGCGCGGCGATGCCGTTGATCATGCCGTCGATAAAATCGGGCGGCGTTGAGGGTGATTTGGCAACAGTTGCTTCGCTGGTCTCTTCGTCAAAGCAGATTACATCGGTAAAGGTGCCGCCCACATCAACGGCTAAAACATAACGTGGCATATTAATGGGTCTTTCTCTTGTTAATTAGAGCAAGAATATGTGCCGGTCTGAGCGGCACGGCATTGCATTTGACATCGAGGGAGCGGAGGGCATCTTCCACTGCTGCGGCACAGACGGCGGGCGCAGCAATGGCACCGCCCTCGCCGACGCCCTTGACGCCGAGTGGGTTGCGACTCGACGGCCTGTCGAGGTGATGAATTTCGATATCGGGAATTTCCATGGTGCTCGGTATCAAATAGTCCATGAAGGTCGTGGTCAATAATTGGCCGTCCTCATCGAATAAGATTTTTTCATAGAGCGCGCCGCCAATACCTTGTGCTACGCCACCGCGGACCTGTCCTTCGACGATGTTTGGATTAATCATGTTTCCACAATCGTGGACGGCGACATATCTTCGGATGGTAGATACGCCGGTTTCGATATCGACATCGATAATCGCGCCATGCACACCATTGGCGTATTCGGCTCCCTGCGGACGGTAATACTCGGTCGCGCGCAGGCCTGGTTCCGTGTCAGGCTCGAGGTCGAAGATCGGGTTCGCCCGAGCGGCGAGTTCGCCGAGGCCGACTGCATGACCTGGTACGCCTTTCACCTGCACCGATCCCGCGACGAGCTCCAAATCCTCGATAGCCGCTTCGAGCTGCGTGGCGGCAAGAGCAAGCGCCTTCTCCCGCACTTTAGCCGCGGCTTTGACGGCCGCGGTGCCACCGATCACTGCCGACCGGCTGGCGAGAGTGCCTACGCCCCAGGCAAAGGTGTCTGTGCGCCCGCTCTCGATTACTACCATGTCAAGATCGGTGCATAGCGCCTCCGCAACAATCTGGGCGAGGGAAGTGTGGTGGCCTTGGCCTTGCGCTGGATAACCGGTGGTGACATGGATGAAGCCTGTAGGTTCGATACGAATCTCAACCCCTTCATAGGGTGCGATACCCGTGCCTTCGACATAGAAGGCGATCGCGACGCCTCGATAAGTTCCTTTCTGACGCAGCTCATCTTGCGTTGCCCGAATAGCGTCATAATCGAGCGCCTTTAAGACTATATCGAGCTCGGCGGGGTAGTCGCAGTCCTGATGAATAAGCTTGGCGCCATTCTGAAATACGGTGCCGGCGTAAAAAGGGCATTCCGCCGGTGTGACCAGATTGCGCTGGCGCAGTACTGCCGGGTCGATTTTAAGTTCGTGGGCTAGGCGATTCATCATGGTCTCCATAACAAAAGCACCATGGGGTTGGCCGGCGCCGCGATAGGGTCCGACGGTTACGGTATTAGTATAGACGGCATTATATTCGAGGCGGAGATTGGGTATCTTGTAGGGTCCTGGCAAGATACCCTGGCAGCAGATCGCATTGATTGGGCCATAGGGACAATAGGCGCCGCTATCGAAATAGAATGTATCATCGAGCCCTAACAGTATGCCGTCTTTATCCGCAGCAAGGGCTATCTCATGGACCATCAGCCGCTCGTGATTGGAGCCGAGAAAGTGTTCCTGGCGGTCCTCGACCCATTTGACCGGCTGGCCGAGAAGGCGTGCGGCGAAGGGTACAAGCAGCTCTTCGGCATAAAGCAACATCAGCTTGACGCCAAAGCCGCCGCCGACCTCTGGCGCAATTACAGTAATGCGACCTTCTGCCATGGCCAGCTTCTCAGCCAGTACACCGCGTGTGCCGACCGGCATCTGGGTCGAGTCCCAAACAGTTAGATGGCCTGTGCTCGAGTTGTATTCAGCAACAACACCGCGTGTCTCGATCGGCTGCGCTGCACCGCGCTCGGGTCGAAGCACCTCGCGGACGATTACATCGGCTTGCTCAAAGGCATGTGAAACATCGCCACTTTCATTTATCGTGCGGCAGGCAATGTTGGATTCTGTATCGTCATGCACCAGTGGCGCGCCGTCAGCAGCGGCAGCCATCACATCCACCGCCGCGTCGCGCACGTCATAGCGCACATTGATTAGATCTAGTGCATCCTCGCAAAGATAGCGCGTTTCACCTATGACAAAAGCTATAGGCTCGCCGACAAAGCGTACTTGGTCTTTCGCTAGGGCCCGGTGGGTACGGGGATAAATGAAGCCCGGATCGTCATTGAGCAGCGGCATGGGGTCGTTGGCTGTGCCTAGGTCGTCATGGGTTAGCACTGCATGTATGCCCGGCAGGGCAAGCGCCATGCTCGTGTCAATGGAGAGTATGCGGGCGCTGGCATGTGTGCTTCGAAGGACCGCGCCATGAAGCATGTCGGATAGTTCGATATCGTCAATGAAGACTGCTCGTCCGGTCAACAGATTCGCGTCTTCTCGCCGTTTGATGCGCTCACCAACGAAGCGGGTCGCCATTGCTCTTGAGCTCCGTGCGCTTACCAGAATTGCAATCTAAATTTGTCCGTGGCGTCATATGGGCATGCTTTCATTGGCTTGATAAGAAATTTTGATGCGTAGCCTAGGCCGAGAAAACAGCGTGGGGCAAGGCGGATTTATAAGCACTATTACGTTAATATGGACACACAAACTGATTTTCAGGGGAGCGTTAACTTCATGGCGCGGGCAGAAGCACAATTGACGGACGCAATTGGCGCCTATCAGCGAGGAAATCGCGGTGAGGTCTTAAGAATATGCCGGGCTATTTTGATGCGTACTCCGGATGATCCAGGTGCGCTCTACGTAATGGGGGTCGTCCAGGCGGATGCGGGTGAGCTCTGCGAGGCATTACGGGCACTGGAGCGGGCGGTTGCTCTATCGCCGGACCGGGCAAGCTTCCATATTACCCTAGGCAATCTTTATCTGCGTCTCGAGCGTAATGCTGCCGCAGCCGGGTCCTTTCGCAAGGCACTCGTCATCGCGCCGCAATCGGCGCCAGCTCATGCCAATCTGGCGACTACACTCAAGCGGCAGGGGCTTCTCGAGGATGCGGTCGTTGAGTTTCGTACCGCACTTCGCCTGTTACGAGGCTCACAGAATTCTGGGGGCACGGTGATTGACCCCTCGCAGCAGGAGACATTCGAATTCGCCTCGCGTGCTAAACTCGCTCACGACATTGAGCAGTATGAGTATTTACTGGATCGGGGTGCGTTGCCTCCGACATTCAAAAGTGAAATCGACAGACACCGGGAGGTGCTTGCAGAGTTGGAGGACGCCGATTCGAATGGCGATACTGCAAAACGTCAGGCGCTAACTTCCGATCAGCAGGCGCGCCTCGCTGGCAGCTTCAACCGCCTAAACTATCTACCGCCGGAAAGCGAATGGTCGGATGTGGCGCTCGACCCAGCGCTAGCCTGCACCGAATTACAAGCCGACTACGCCGCCCTTAAGCCGCCGGTAGTAGTGATCGATAATTTCCTTACCGACGCTGCCCTAACTGCGCTGCGCAGCTTCTGCCTCGAAGCAACCATCTGGTTCGACTGTAAGGAACATGGCGGTTATCTCGGTGCCTATTTAAACGAAGGATTCGACAACCAGGTGCTTTTCGCGCTGGCACGTGACCTAAAGGAGCGTCTTCCGAATATCTTCGAGGCTCATCGTCTCGCCCAGATGTGGGCTTTTAAATATGGTGCCGAAGGTTCTGGCACGCGGCTCCATGCCGACAAGGCGGCGGTCAATCTCAATTTCTGGATTACGCCGGACGAAGCCTGCGCCGATGACAACGGCGGCGGTCTCCGTCTTTATGATATTGCGGCCCCGCCAGAATGGCATTTTGAGAATTATAATCACCAGGAAACAGCGCTTCGAGCCGAGATTGTGCGGCAGGGTGGGACGGCAAAGGACATTCCCTATAAGTGCAATCGGGCGGTGATTTTTGATTCAAGCCTTATACACGAGACCATACCTTATCGTTTCAACGAGGGTTACGAAAATCGTCGGATAAACGTCACCATGTTGTTTGGTGAACGTTCAGAGATCGAGGGCTAGCTCTTGTATCTACGCTTGAGTTCTGCTGCGAATTTTGTTTGGGGCAAAAATTTTGTGCCGCCGAACCAGAGTTCTTTGACCTTACCGTTGGCTCCACGCACCATGCGTGCACCTTCGCCATAACTCGCCAGAGCATTGGCGTGACGAATTGTCCCCTCGTCGTGTCCATTGACGGTGATTTCAGCAGATTCAGTAAATGGCACTGCCATGGACGGATCGGCGACCAATACATGATCGCGCATTGGTACGAAATCGAGAGTGCGCCAAAGGCTCCACCATCGGCCCGCCCAATCGCGCGTTTTGGTGCTAGCCGGGCCACGTTGTTTGAAAGTCTGCAGAATATGCACTAGCGCATCAGACCACGCCCAAGCTGGTCCATCTACCGCGTTGGTCAGGATGGAGATGGCGAGGTCGCGCCCGGGCAGCACTACAGTGCGACTGATACAGCTTTGAAACCCACCCGCATGACCAAACCATTCCCAATCGCCGGCCTTTCCCAGCATCATGCCGAGCCCATAGGCGCCTTGAGAACTGGAATCAGTATCTGTCCATTGACGTCGAATCATGTCGCGCCGGCTAGCGGGCGAGAGAATAGAGCCCTTGGCAATTGGATCGAGGCTGGCGAAAAATCGCGAGAGATCGCCTGCCGTCGAAACGAAACCAGTGGCCGCGACCAACGCGTTGGTCGGATTGTTGCCCAGAACAATTCGTCGGTGGCCGAGCGGCAACTTACCGGTGTAGCCATGTGCTACCGGTATGCCGTCCGATGTAGGACCGTCGGTCTGGGTTTCTCTGAGCTTGGCGGCTGCGATGATTTCGCGTGTTACCCAATCGCCATAAGGCTCTCCGGTCACTGCTTCAATCACTAACCCGATTAGGCCAAAACCGTGATTGGAATATTTCAAGCGAGTGCTGGGGGCAATCACTGGCGGCCCGGTGAGTGCCGCGCGCAACTCCCTCTCGCTGAGGAATGGGCGGCGATCCTGCCAATGTCCGGCGTCAACGCCGTCACGAATCAGTCCGGCACTGTGGGACAGTAATTGCGTGAGGGTAAGCACCGCTACCTCAGGATGGAGCCCGTCAACATATCGTCCGGCGGGATCGTCAAGACGCAATTTTCCAGTTTCGCGCAGTCTGAAGACTGCCGCGGCGGTGAAGCTCTTCGAGTGGGATGCAACGCGAAAGCGGTGGCGTGGAGTGAGTGCACGGCCTGTCTTGAGGTCGGCCATTCCAAAAGCCTTCTCAAACACGACGTTACCCTTATGCGTGAAGGCCACTACACAACCGGGTTGTTCACTGACCTGCATCTGATAATCAATCCAGCAGGTAATATAGTCCAGGGCTGCTTTAAGCCATTCATCCGTCTTATGGCCTCCCTGCCTGGTTATAGTTTATTTCGTCCGCGGCGCTCGGCCGAGGATCATGTCGGCAGCTTTTTCTGCAATCATAATCGTTGGCGTTGCAGTATTTGCGGCGGGAATTTCCGGCATCACCGAAGCGTCGACCACCCGAAGGCCTGTCAATCCGTGTAGGCGCAATTCGGCGTCGACCACCGCGTCGTCGCTCGTACCCATCTTACAGGTGCCGACGGGATGCCACACCGTGGTGGCGTTGGCGCGAATCCAGGCATCGATGCTGTCATCTGACTGGACCTCCGTGCCCGGCGATATCTCTCCACCGTGATAGGGGGCGAAAGCATTCTGCGCCATGATGTCACGCACTAAGCGCACGCCATCGCGCATTACCCGCCTGTCAGCCTCGGTGGCCAGGGAATTTGATTCGATGCCCGGTCCGGCGAACGGGTCGGTGGACCGGATAGCAACCTGCCCGCGGCTTTCCGGACGCGCAAGATAGAAATGAGTAAGGTAACCGTGTTTGCCTTGCTTGGCTCGAGTCGTATCCAAAGAGAGACCTGGGATGAAGGTAATTTGCACATCAGGGATGTTGAGGTCCGGTCGGGTTCGGAGGAAGCCGCCAGCCTCAAGGGCGATAGAAGCACCTGGTCCGTCGCCGAACAGCCAGACGCGCAGGAGCGCCAGCGCTGCGCGGTCGGCGCGAAACAGACGGTATAGAGTCACCGGTTTGAGACAATTATTTTGCACATAGGCGCCTAGATGGTCGTGTAAATTGGCGCCGACGCCGGGCAAATCTGCGACGACTGTGATGCCAAGTGATTTCAACAACCTCCCATCGCCGATGCCGGAAAGCTGCAATAGCATAGGTGAATTGATGGCGCCGCCGCATAGGATTACTTCGCGTGCGGCACGCACGGTAATTTTGTCGCCGCCCTTTCCCCCCAAGGTATATTCGACGCCGTTGACAGACCCATTCTCCACTACGAGGCGCGTTACGTGAGCGCGGGTGATTACTTCGAGATTGGGGCGTTCTTGCACTGGCGCAAGATAGGCTGTGGCGGTCGAGACGCGTCGGCCTTTGTCGATGTTGAAATCCTGCCGGCCCATGCCTTCCTGCTGAACGCCGTTAAAATCGTCTGTCTGAGGATGACCGGCTTGGCGACAGGCCTCGAGAAAAATTTCATAAAGCGGATTTTTTGATTTGGCCCGACTGACGACGAATGGACCGTCATTGCCGTGGTAGGCGTCGCGCCTTTCTCGATGACCCTCAGCATATTTGAAATAAGGTAGAACTTCGTCATAGGACCAGCCATTGAGGCCCAGGTCAGCCCAATTGTCATAATCCCAGCGGTGGCCGCGCATATACATCATCCCGTTAATTGAGGAGGTACCACCCAGTACCTTACCCCGCGGCCAGGGAATATTCCGGTTGTTCATATGGGGCTCCGGCGCGCTTTCATAGCCCCAATTGGTCGATTTGATGAAGTAGCTGAGCCCGCCCATCATTGGAATAGGCAGCATCGGATGGCGGTAGGAACCGCCGGCTTCGAGCACTAGTACGGAAACGTTGGCCTCTGCCGAGAGGCGGTTGGCAAGGACGCAGCCGGCGGTGCCGGCGCCAACGATAACAAAGTCGAATTGCTTCATGGGGCCGATACCTTCAATATTCTGGCTGAGCCTATCATGAGCCCAAATGGTTTCGTAATGATGTATCCCACTCTGTTCTCCCCCCTCCAGGTCGGCACACACGAATTGCGCAATCGTGTCGTTCACACTGCTACGGTTTCCGGCTATGGCGCAAACACCCGGCCAAGCAATCGCCTGATTGATTATCACCGGGCGCGAGCTGCCGGAGGCACGGCGATGATAGTGACGGAATTGATGCCGGTACACCCTACATCGTTGGCCAATCCATTTTTGGTCAGCCTTTTTGACGAGGATAATCTCGATTCTCTCAAGCGTTGGGCCGATGCCGTGGAATCGGAGGGTTGCCGACTGGTTGGGCAGGTAGGCCATGTTGGGCGGCAGCAATTGTGGAGTCCACTGGCCACGCCGGTAAGCGCGTCAGCGCGGCCGGACCCGCTGAGCTGGACCGTACCTCACAAGATGACAGCGGGTGAAGTTGAGGAGATTGTCGCGAGCTTTGTCGACGCCGCTGAACGCCTTCAGCGTGCAGGCTTCAGCGGCGTCGAATTGCATGGAGCGCATGGCTATTTGCTCACTCAATTCATGTCCCCTTTCTCCAACGACCGCGATGACAAATATGGCGGCAGCCGCGAAGGGCGCCTGACCTTTGTGCGCGAAGTAATTGGCGGAATCCGTGCGCGTTGCGGCGCAGAATTCCTGATGGGCTTGAAAATGCCGTGTGATGAAGGCATCGCTGGCGGTATTGATCCGGAGGAAGCGGAGGAGATTGTCAAATTCTTCGTTGCTGCCGGCGGTTTGGATTATTTCGCTTTTAGCCAGGGCAATTTCAGCCCCAGTCTGGAAGACCATTGCCCTGACATGCATTTTCCCCACCGGCCGTTTCAGCAACTTCACGCGCGTATGCGTAAACAATGTGGCGGTGTGCCGGTGATGACGCTCGGGCGCATCGAAACGCCGCAAGCCGCGGAGCAGACACTCATAGAGGGCTGCGGGGACATGGTTGGGTTCAGCCGGGCCCTGGTTAGTGATGCTGCCTGGGCTGCCAAAGCGCAGAACGGACGTGAAGGCCATATCCGGCCTTGCATTTATTGCAATTATTGTTGGGGCGAGATCCATGCGGGACGCGGCATGACCTGCGTGCACAATCCAGAACTGGCTCAGCCCGACGAAATTGGATGGGCACCGAAAACAACATCGGTTAAGAAGCGTATTGCTATCATTGGTGCCGGAGTTGCCGGTTTGGAGGCAGCTTGGATCGCAGCGGCACGCGGCCATGAGGTGCATCTTTTTGGATCTTCGCCAGAGCCGGGCGGCGCGGCGTTGTGGGAGTCGCGTTTGCCAGGGCGCGCCGATATTGCCGATGCGATCACCTTTCAGTGCCGTCGGGCGGAGGAACATGGCGTCACTTTTCACCTTGGTGCGCCTGCCACCGTGGAAACTATTGCTGCGCTTGATCCAGACCTTGTAATCCTTGCAACTGGTGCCGAAGCGACTTGGCCGGCGAGCCTTGCGGTCAGCACGGAAGCGTACGACCTCAGAACAGCGACCTCGGATCTACTGCAATCTGGCGCAAGCCACCAGGGTACTGCGGTGCTGTTTGATCAGGATCACACAGCAACGGTGTATGCAGCGGCAGAATTGTTCGAAAAGCGTTACGCTAGAACAGTGGTCATGACGCCGCGGCCGACGATCGGATCAAAGGTTAATTATCTTTCTTTGATCGGTGTATTCCGCCGCATGGCTGGGCTCCGTGTTGAAATCATTCCGCTTAGTCTGCCGGTGGCTCTTAAAAACAGGTGCCTCAGCTACCGCAACGCGCTTAATGGCGACGAAGGTGAGATTGAGGATGTGGCCAGCCTTGTTTATGCCACGCCGCGCGCGGTACGCGATGGCCTGGCCGCTAGTCTA
Source organism: Rhodospirillaceae bacterium (assembly GCA_002717225.1). Classification (GTDB taxonomy): domain Bacteria; phylum Pseudomonadota; class Alphaproteobacteria; order UBA828; family UBA828; genus PTKB01. The sequence continues at coordinate 17,736 of PBDG01000028.1, forward strand.
ACGGCACGCGGGATTGCCGTTGAAGCTGTCGGTGACTGTCGCGCACCGCGCACTATGGCCGCCGCCATACATGAAGGACACGAAGCGGGGCAATTATGTTGATTGAAATGCGCGGACCTTCTGGACTATTGATTTGTCTGGAGCGGCGCTATAAGCCGCGTGGGGGAGGCGGTAAGCCATGAGCAATATGTTGGAGGTCAAGGACCTGACAAAGATATTCGTCATTGCCAAGGATGCCAATCTGATCGCGGTCAATAATGTTTCGTTCAGCTTGAAGCGGGGTGAAACCTTGGGCCTGGTAGGGGAAAGCGGCTCTGGCAAGACCACTGTCGGGCGATGCATTCTACGACTGATCGAGCCAACGGAAGGCCGGGTTGTTCTCGACGGCCAGGAAATCACCGAGCTCGACGCCAATCAGCTGCGAGATTTGCGCGCTAACATGCAGCTTGTTTTTCAGGATCCGTTCGGTTCGCTCAATCCGCGTCTGACGGTATCGCAAACCATTGATGAGCCTCTGAAACTGCATGGTATGAAGAGCGATAAGCGTGGAGAGCGCGTCAGGGAGATGATGAGCCTGGTCGGACTAGATGAGCATTTTTATCATTACTATCCTGCTGATTTGACGGCGAGTGAGCAGCAGCGCACTGGAATCGCCCGCGCGCTCGCTACAAAGCCGGAGTTTGTTGTACTAGATGAGCCGACATCTATGCTGGACCCTTCGGCACGAGCAGAAATATTGGATGTTTTGAAGAAGATTCAACAGGAACTCGGTACCGCCTATATCTTCATCTCCCACGATCTCACCTCGGTGGCCAAGATCAGCGACCGTATTGCCATCATGTATCTTGGACATATCGTTGAGCACGCGCCGACGGAGGTCATAATGGAGAGTCAACGCCACCCCTACAGCCGGGCCTTATTATCTGCAGTGCTTTTTCCGGATCCCGCACGGCCGCCGGATCCTTATGTGATCGAGGGTGAGATACCCACTGCCATTAATCCCAAGCCAGAATGTCCGCTCTATGGCCGCTGCCCGATTCGTGAGGACGCTTGCAAAGAAGCGGTGCCGCCGATGGTTGAAATCGAGTCAGATCATTTCTCCGCCTGCAGACGATGGCGCGACGTGGCGGCGAACACCCAGCCATGAGGATCGGCGGCCAATTTATCGCGCGGTAAAGTTTGGCATTTCTACTTTATGTTGGCCGGGTTTGGCATTAGGTGATAGCTTGGCGCGTAAATCTAATGACCGTTCGTTAATGTATAGAAGAAACCAGAATTTCAACATCAGGGGAGACCTAACTATGAGTCTGGGAGTTCTTTTTAAACGCAGCGTACTAGGCGCGGCAGCGGCGGCGTTGATCGCGGCTGGCACGGTGCTGGTACCCAGTGCAGCCAAGGCGAATCAGGACACCATGGTAATTGCCATCGGTGCACTGCCTCAGGGCATAGACCTTGACAAGCATGTCAGCCCGCAAACCTGGAGCATGGGCGCCCAGGTGATGGAAGATGGCATGAGCTGGGAGTGGATCGATTTTCCTTTCTCGACGGGTGATGCGTGGGATCCCTCGACTATCCCTGGCTTCAAATACCCGGATTACATTGGTCAGAAAAAGTTGGTTCCTGGCATCATCGAAAAATGTGAGCTTGATGCAGATGGTAAGCGCGCCGTTTATCACATCCGGAAAGGCGTAATTTCGCCTTGGGGCAACGAGTTTACTGCTGATGACATGTTATGGCGTATCGAGCGCGGCAAGGCGACGGGAGCGATTAATAATTTCCTTGAATTTTTGCTCAACCTGCCGGGCCAGACGATTAATCCACCAGAGAGTGGTGGCTATAAGAAGATTGACAAGTATACAGTTGAGGCAACGTCTTCGGCAGGCATGCCGCTCGCTTGCAAAGCGCTAACCAACTATTACAACGCTTGGCTCGATTCGACCGAGATGAAGAAGAACGCAACGGAAGATGATCCCTGGGCTAACAAGTGGATCTCGACCAACGGCGGCGGTTTCGGCGCCTATCGCGTGACCGAGTGGACCGCTGGCAAGCGCGTTGTCATGGAAGCCAATGAGAATTATTGGCGCGGCGCCCCCGAGATCAAGAAAATTATCTATCTTGTGGTGCCAGAATCTGCCAATCGCGTGGCACTTCTCCAGCAGGGCAAGGTGCATATGGCGGAGGGCCTGACGCCGGATGAGATCATGGCGCTTGCTGATTCTGAGGAAGCGCGCGGTGTCGCGGTGCGTGGCAACCAGTCCATGTGGATGATGATCAATAACACTCTTGCGCCGTTTGACAATGTGAAGGTGCGTCAAGCGATCAACCACGCGATTAATCGCGAGGCGATTATCAAGGACATCTATCACGGCATGATGAACAACTGGCAAGGGGTAATGCCGAGCACCTACCCGGGATATGAGCCCTGGCTGAAATATGATTTCGATCCGGCCAAGGCGAAGCAGATTCTTGCCGACGCGGGTTACCCGAATGGCTTTGATGCCGAGCTTTCCTTCTGCGTCTGTGACGCGGCCCAGGAGTCGATCGCCATCCTGCTACAGAGTGATTTCAAAAAAGCTGGGATCAATCTGTCATTGAAGAAGCTACCGACAGCTGCTTGGTCTGACACGGTGCAGAGCAAGCAGGGATCCCTCGCGCTTTGGACCGACATGCCGATTCAGCCTGACATTAACTATGCTTTGAAGCTCGTTTGGCCGACCGGTGCGCTGGTCAACTATCACAACTTCTCNGATCCCAAAGTCGATCAGACCTTGAAGGATGGCGAGGGCGTAGTGGACCCGGCAGCGCGCATCGCAGCGCATGCTGGTATCCAGGAGCATATTCATGACCAAGCTCCNCTCGGCTGGATTGGCGAGCACTACTTTGCCGTTGGCCTGTCGCGTAAGGTCAGTGGGTTCCGCTGGTACACAACGCAGTATTATCATGTCAGCGAAATGTCTATAGCAGACTAATCGGATAGCTGAACAACGATAAGAAATCAGTCTGCCGGCGGCGACTCTTCGCCGCCGGCAGATTTCTTCCCTACGATTTATGCGCAGGAATNTCNGGCGAGACGCCCGGTTCCGCTACAGGAGAAATCTGAATGAGGTTTGCCGCCTATCTCGGCCTCAGATTTCTCTTTCTGATTCCGCAGATTGTGCTCATCTCTTTCGTGACGTTCGTGCTTGTGCGCATGTTGCCGGGCAATCCAGCGCGCATGTCTCTTGGACCGCTTGCGCCCGAATCGGCGGTCGAAGCGCTGCGCTCCAAATGGCTACTTGATAGACCCATCTTTGAGCAATACACCGCTTGGCTCGAGAAAGCCTTTAGTGGCGATCTTGGAGAATCCTGGGTCAACAACACGATGGTACTGGACGATCTTATATACCGCATCCCGGTGACCATCGAAATCATCGTGCTTGCGCTGATCATGGTCTTTCTTTTCCTCGTACCACTTGCCATTATCACAGCAAGCCGCACCAAGAACCGCATCGTCCGTTTTTTTCAGAACATCACCTTCGGCTACGGTATGCTCGCCGGTGCACTGCCAGANTTCCTGCTCGGCCTGGTGCTCATCTTCATCTTCTTCACCCATGCNGGCATCTTNCCAGGGCCGGAGGGGCGGCTCGGCATTCTNGACTTTGAATCACCCTTTGTCACNGGCTCGGTGCTAATTGATTCGCTGATCGCTGGAGATTTCAACAATTTCTGGTCTGGTGCGTGGCATTTAATCATGCCTGTCTTCACCCTCGCTTTCGTTTATGGCGCGCCCATTTTCAAGATGCTGCGTAGCCAGATGGAAGGTGCGTTGCAAGCAGATTACACAACCTATGCGGAGGCAGTTGGTATAAAACCGCGACTGGTTTTCCTTCGCGCCGCGCGTGTCGCTTCGGGGCCAACCATTGTCATCACGGGTGTGGTGGTGATGTTCCTTCTTGGCGGCGCGGTGCTCGTCGAAACTGTTTTTAACCTTACTGGACTGGGGCAATATGCGGTGCAGGCTATTGTCACGGCGGACTACGCGCCCCTGCAGGGCTTCGTCTCCTTCGCCGCTATCTTCACTATGCTGGTCTATCTCGCGGTTGATCTGGTGCAGTTCGCCATGGACCCGCGTATTAAGGCGATGGGGTCGTGATGACCGACCGTTGGCGGGAATAGCGGTACATGTGGCTCCGCATCAAACGCACGCTTAAGAGNCTGCCCTATTGGCAGCGTGCTGTGCTCGTCATTTTCGGTGGCATCATCTTCCTGACCATTTTCGGGCCGTATATCGCGCCNTATCCCACTGAGGTNGCTGACCCTTTGTCGCGCCTCTTACCGCCAAGCGGCAAGCATATTCTTGGTACTGACGAAAATGGTATCGATATTCTGTCACGTATTTTGGCAGCACCGCGTACTGATGTAGTAATTGGGGTCATAGCAACATTGATATCGGTAGTTCTTGGGGCGCCCTTGGGCGTTCTTGTGGCACTCTATGAGACGCGTGGTAAGACTGGAGCTACAGTTTTTGCGGAAGTGTTCATGCGCCTCCTTGAGGTTATGCAGTCATTTCCGGTATTCGTTTTCGCTATGGTACTGGTGGCCATATTTGGCGGTAGCCTGACTAACATNATTATCGCTATCGCATTCGTGAACACACCTGTCTTTATACGCTTGGTACGTGCTGAGGTGCTGTCTTTAGTGCAGCGGCCCTTCTCTGAGGCTGCTCGTGCTGTAGGTAATACCGAGATGCGCCTCGGTTTTCGTCACATCTTCCCTAATGCCTTCCCAGTAGTGATGGTACAGGTTTCGGTCACCGTCGGCTTTGCCATCTTGTTGACGGCTGGCCTCAGTTTTGTGGGTGCTGGAGTGCGTCCGCCGACTCCCGAACTGGGCGCAATGATTGCTTCGGGAGCTAAATACCTCATTATTGATCAGTGGTGGCCAGCGCTCTTCCCAGGTATTGCTCTCGGACTTACGGTGTTCTCGTTCGGTATTTTCGGTGAGATTTTAAACATGGCTATGGAGCCCCGGGCGATCCGTAAGGATGTTGATCGCCGTCGGATCAATGCTCTAGAGAGCTCGAATGCAACGGAAAATGTGGAGATCTCAGCGGTACCCGTTTCCGCGACGTCCACTGAAAAGCCTATCCTAGACGTCCGGAATGTGACCGTAACGGTCGGTGATNCAAGCGGACAAGAATTGCTCAGTGATGTTTCTTTTTCCCTTGCTCCAGGCGAAAGTATGGCNATCGTTGGTGAATCTGGATCGGGNAAATCGGTACTGGTGAAAAGCGTGCTACAACTTTTGCCTTTCCCTCTAGAAGTGATATCGGGCGAAGTGCAGTATGGTGATACGAACTTAGTGGGTATGGATAAACGCACAATACGTAAGCTTCGCTCACGCGAAATCGCCGCCATCTTACCTAATGCGAAATCCCAGCTAAATCCCCTAACCACGGTAGGCGCGATGTTGACTAGTGCGCTTCAGGCGCATGAAAAGATTAGCAAGAAAGACGCTTTGGCGCGGGCCGTCGAATTATTGGAGATGGTCGGGATCACCGATCCGGAGTTACGCCTCGCTGCTTATCCGCATGAGTTGAGTGGGGGCATGGCACAACGCGTGTGCCTGGCGCTTGCGTTGATGTACCGGCCACGCCTTCTAATTGCCGATGAACCCACTGCCGGGCTTGATGTGACAATTCAACGCCAAGTTCTAGANCTNACACGCAATCTTGCACTTGAAACCGGTACGGCGAGATTGGTGATTACCGGTGATTTGGGCATTGCTGCCCACTATTGTGACCGTGTAGCTGTGATGCAGGCTGGCCGTATTGTCGAAGCCAATCGCACAGAAGAGCTATTTTCGAAACCAGTGCACCCGTACACTAAGCATCTGCTNTCGTGCGTACAGGTTTAATGTCTCAAACGGCCTTGTTTCAGTCGCAGTGGTAGAGGTATTAAATCATGTTGAAAATTTAATTAAGTCATTCATTAAGTCACCATTTTTGTTCTCAATTCTTCAGTGGCATCAAAATCAATTTTCAGGGTGTCATCTTTTCTTGAACCCGCTATTGCAACCCCATAGACAGAGCGTGCTATCTCTTCACTGATAATGTAGTTCTCCACATCTTTAAGAACTCGTTCGGGCTCTCTTTGGACAGGTGGCCCATAGCCACCACCGCCTTGATCTCGCGCGCGAAGTAATTCGCCTTGTTCTAAATCGCATACCATAACGGCTGGGTAAGGATGTTCCTTGCCATCTTTGTCAATTCGCACGTTTTCGCCCAATTTGGAACTAGTACCCCCCCGAACCCCAATAGGTGCCGATTCCAAGCCATTGCATATATGCAAAATATGAATCGCATCCTTTCTTGGTCCCATGACCACCTCGGTGCCCTGGCCGCCCCTTCGCCGGCCGTGACCTGTGGAATCTTCCATGAGTTGCATCTTTTGAACGAGTATCGGAAAACGCTGTTCGTCAATTTCAATGCTATCGCGGTAGAGTAGGCCTGCTCCGACGGCTACAAAAAGATAATGCATTCCGTCTGTTTCTGAGGAAGCAGGACCTCCGCCACCCATTAGAAACATTTGATTAATGTAGGGTTCTCCACCTCGTCTCCAATCTTTTCCAGAAGCAACACCCGCCGCTGCGGTGTTACAGTAATTGCCGTGGGCGTAACCTTGACCTTCTCCGAGCTCGGCGAAGGACGATTGCGTCACATTAATAATAATGTCGGTAAGATTCGTGGTTGCTACAGAGCAGCTGTGAGGAAATTTTGGTATCCCGACAATACAATTTTCTCTCAGCAGAACCTTGATACGCCGCATGATCCCTGCATTAGTTGGCAGGTCATGCCCAAGACACGAGAGCACTCCATGCGCGGCCGCCATCGTTGAGGTGCACTCAGTGAGGTTCAAGCCAGCATCTATACAGTCAATATTATCCCTTAAATCAACAGTGACTATTGCTTCGTCAGGGTCGATATCAATTTTGACGTTAACGGGAATGCCATCAGGAACCCAAGGTTCTATGGGATCGTGTGATTGATTGGCTTCCAATTTACCTTTTGGAAGTTTTTTTATCGCCTCAATACACCGACGTTCGGAATAGTCTAGCCATTCGCGTACGAAAGACCGGACGGTGTCTTTGCCATACTTATCTACAAATTTCTTTAGACTGCGTTCGCCAATTCTTGCGGCACCGATGCCAGCGAGAAAATCCCCGTACCATTGGTCAGGAACACGAATGCGCCGACGGCACATCCGGATGATATCATCAATGTCTTTGTAGTTCTCTTGTACCTTAACAGCCGGAAATATCAGTGACCCCTCCTGATACACATCTGCAGCTTGTGCCATGTAAGTTGTAGGAAGGCTGTTTCCTGTATCGGCTTGGTGGGCTTTTACAGCTGTGGTGAAGAAATGTTCCCCCTCGAAAAATACAGGCACGAGCATAGTATGATCGGCGGCGTGACTGTTCCCGTCGTAGGGGTCATTGTGAATGTACGCATCACCCTCTTTGAAGTCAGGGTGATTTTTGCGCATGCATGCAGTTTGTAAATTACTACCCCAGACATGTATGGGGAATCCCTCTGCGGCTGCCAGCACCTCATCCTCAGAAGTGACAATTGATACCGAAAAATCTCTTGCCACGCCTAAAACTGAGGATCGTGCAGTTAACAGCATGGTATTCGTCATCTCACGACAGATGGAATCCAATCTGTTCGACATCACTGATAATTGAACTGGAGTCAGCATATCTAACAACTTATCAACTTATTGTAGGTCAACATCGCGCAAGAAATTTATTTTTAGTGAGCGGGTTCTGATTGGAATAGAAAGTATATCACGTCGTCTGCAAAGACTTGTGATTCTCATTGCGAATGCTGAATCTCATTTTGGTGTCAGCAAGTAATGTCCGCCTGCCGTAACCTGGGCTATAGAACCGGGGTAAACCACGACCGTTGTAGTCGGTTCCTCAATTATTGCGGGACCGACGATTTCACTTTTTTCTGGAAGATCGGCGCCAACATATACGGGTGTTTGGCACTGGCCCTTGTCAGAAAAATAAGCGGAAACCGTTCTGTCGGCATCGAATTTTGACGAAGTATTAAGTTCAGCGTGCGCGTGTGGAGGCTTGTCCATTTCAGCAATTAACCGACCTTTCCAATTTATGCACTCTATTGTTCCACCCTCTTCCTTCACAGCGTATCGTCTAAAATGAACATTGTGGAATTCCTCGGTCAATAATTCTACATCGCGAGGGTTTTCTATAGCTTGCATAGGCAGCTTAAATTCCATTTCCCATTGTTGGTTCAGATACCTTGCCTCCACAAAATACTCTCTATCAAAACTGTTAACCCCCCTAGATTGCAAAGATTTTTGCTCTGCATCCAATTTCGCATTTATATCGCTGAATATTTTCGATACTCCATCGAAATCAAAATCTTCGGTCGAGGAATACCGGCTGGCGCTGTGTTCGGATACGATATTGGAATAATGTCCGCCGCATGCGCTGAGGGCCCCCGCTGTTTTGGGAAGCAGCACCTGTGAACACCCTAGTGATTTAGCAATTGGGATGATATTGAGGCCAGCCGCACCGCCCCCTGCTACAAGGATGCTCTCAGCAGGATTGACGCCATCCTGTACGGTTATTTCCTGAATTGCCTTGATCATCTGCTCACCAGCTATTTCCAATATGCCTGCAGCTGTCTCTTCCGTGCTCATATCAAGTTTATCAGAAATTTCTTCGACGACCTTCGCAGCAGCATTGGTGTCGAGAGACATTCGTCCACCTAGAAAATGATTTGGATCAATATAGCCCATCACTACTGCTGCATCTGTAACTGTTGGCTTGTTACCACCTGTTCCATAGCAAGCGGGCCCAGGATCTGCACCTGCGCTATCTGGTCCAACGCGCAAGAGCCCGCCAGAATCAATCCAGGCGATTGAGCCGCCACCGGCTCCTACGCTTCGTATGTCCACTGAAGACAGACCTAGATTGTGGCCTATCCATTCACCATTAAGCCAAGTGTCCCTCGTATACTTGATTTCTCC
>PBDG01000029.1 GCA_002717225.1 Rhodospirillaceae bacterium
CGGTAGAGATCAACTCCTCGATATCAAATTCATGATGCCGAGAGCACTGATCGCAGTAGGCCGCTAACGAATATCCATAGCGTTTGAAGTCGTCCATCGTATCGATGGTGATCGGCGCGTGGTCTTCTGAGGATGGTAGATTTGTCATGGCGCAGATTTTGAAGGCTAGCACCGGTTCTTGATCACTAAATCAATAGCTTCTCGCTCTTGCTTGTCTATATCAAGAGCCCACCGTTTTTTCACACGCATCCAGGCATGGACGTACCAGCAATGTGCTTGTTTGTTGGGCGGAAGCCATCTAGCGGGGTCTTTTGAGCCCTTGGAGCGGTTAGCTGATCGGGATACGGCGACAAGGTGGTGTGCATAATCAACGGAGTTCGCATAGTTCCTTTTTTTGTCATGATCCCACTGCCAGCCACCACTCAAGTGTGCTTCTTTTAGTGCTACGAGATGGTCTATGTCGAGTTCAGTAGGGTCTGAGAAATAGGCGCCAGTAAATAAATCCCACCACAACCCGCGCTGTACCTTGCACCCGTCGAGTGTTGTGATGGGTGTGATGATGCTTTCTTCAATTAACACCTCCTGACGTAAATCCTGACAGTCGTCATCGTCCTGTATCCAATGCGTCCATTCGGAGCGGTTGTATTCAATTGTGCTGCCCTCCGCGAGCACGCTCACTGGAGCCAGGGCCATGAGAATCGCTATTACTGCTGGCGATTTCATATAAGCTATTCTTTTTTCTGCCTGATGATGTCCAGAAACATCTGATGAATTAGGTTAGTATTACCCATCAGCCGAAATATGTTGATGGGGAACAATGTTTGGGTCCGCCTGGGGAGCGTCAAGGAAAGGAATTGCAATGGGAAAATTAACAGAAATATTTGGCGTTTCAGTAGTCGCTGTGATGGCGTTTATATATAGCTTATCCCATATTCCAGGAGCTGTATTTTCTGGATTGAGATATAATTCTCAAACGCTGGGAAAGTTACTTGGCAAAGGTTTATAGGGACGACTCGCCCATCGGTGTGGATCGCGGACCGGAGAGGGTTTGAAAGTCTGAGCCAGTCGGGTTTTGAAAAACCCTGAGCTCGAAAAAAGGTAGCACGGCCAAGAGATGGTCAAATAAGTCAGCCTGTATACCCTCATAGTTAACCCAATTAATATCGTTAGAGAAGACGTAAATCTCGAACGGTAGGCCTTCTGGTGAGGGGGCGAGTTGGCGAACCATCATGGTCATGTCGTTCCGAAAGTATTCACTCTCCTCAATATAAGCCTGGCAATACGCTCGAAATGTGCCGAGATTGGTCAATGACCTACGATTGAGAGGAAGTTGTAAGGTCTTTTCTGTGTCCAGACCCGCGTTGGCCTCCGCCAGTTCCTTTTTCTTAGTCTGGATATACGGGGCCAGGCGTTTGAAGTTTTCAAACCGCGCCAGCATTTCCTCATCACAGAAGCGCACGCTGGTTTGGTCTATTAGCAAGCTACGCTTAATGCGTCGCCCTCCGGACTCGCTCATTCCTCGCCAGTTCTTGAACGAACTCTCAATAATTTTATAAGTCGGAATCGTGACATAGGTGTTATCCCAGTTGCGTACTTTGACCGTGTGCAGCGCCATATCTACTACGTCTCCATCAGCACCGTACTGGGGCAATTCTATCCAGTCCCCCTTTCTCACCAGATCATTTGAGACGAGTTGAATGCCGGCAATAAAAGACAGTATCGTTTCACGAAAGACTAACAGGAGAATGGCAGTTACCGCGCCGAGTCCTCCCAACATGCCCCAAGGTGATCGGTCAAGCAGAGTGCTGATAACAACAATAGCGCCAAGAAGATAAATGACGAGTTTGGCGAGCTGGATATACCCCTTAATTGGACGCTCTTTTGAAATTGGATAGAGCTGATAAATGTCTAATGACACGCTTAGCAATCGAACAAGTAATAACATCAGGACGGCGAAGATAAAGGCGAGTATGATTCGGCGTCCGAGATCCAAAAATTCTGGGTAATGGGCAACGCCGATATACAAGACGACTGCCGGTGCAAATAAAGCTATGAGCTTAAATGCCCCGCGCTTGACGAATAGGTCATCCCATTGGCTACGCGTGCGCATTATTCCGCGGTAGAGTAGCGGAACACCGAGAAATCGAACGATTAGATAGGCCAGCGCTGCCGCACCAAACATGATGATGGGGTATATCCAACTCTCGTCGCCGAAAAAGTCACCGATCATGACCTGGTCCTCAGTTTTCCCCCATGATGTTGATTCTTATATAGGAATTAATGTCTAAAGTCAGAACAATTGCGGCCTGTTTGGCTTCATTGTTAACAAGGTAAACGTCTTTTTTCGACACCAAGACCCGACGCCAAACATCGTGCGTCAACCGCGCGGCAAGGATAAGAAGCTAGAGGTGCTGTATCAGTTGGTACCGCTTGCGCGCATACCAAAGCAGCTAAGGTTTTATGAGGATTCTGCGAAGGTGGTGCAGCGTCGGCTAGCGCCGAACTTTAGAAAGTCGTTTGAAAAAGCGTTGCGGTCGGCCAAGCGGCAATCGAACTCTTCCTGTTCCACCTCTTCTTGGGGAGCCCAAATCTTGCGGCGCTATATCGTCACAAAATTACCCTATTTCGGTCAAATTCCTGCCGAATTTGCCTGCAAGATTACGCCAACCAATAGCGTAGAGGTAGATGATGTTTAAACATAAATACGATAGCCCAAGTCAGAGAACTAATACGTCAAGCCTAGTCGAAGGAAATTTAGAAATTGATGAAGGTCAGAGGGCGGTGAAGGAAATTATCAACAGTAGAGCCAAGAATGCATATTCCATTGTTGATAATTTTGTTGCTGCCAGTTCCGAGCAAACGTCTTTCTCTGATAAGTCGGGAAATATGACTGTTGGCCCTGGTGTGCAAATGCAAGGGGCAATTCGTAACTTTGAGAAACTGGTGATCTTGGGTTCTTCAGAAGGAGAACTAGAAGGCGAAAATCTTACCATCGGCGAGGGTGGTTTCCTAAAGGGAACGGCGTCTATTCGCAATATGGAGGTCGTAGGTGAATTTCAGGGGACGGCGAGCGTTGCGGGGCATGTTCACTTGCGCTCAAGCGGTAGTATAGACGGTCAGATTACCTATTCCTCGATCGAGATAGAGAATGGCGGAAAAATAAAGGGTGAAATGTCCCCTGCACAAAACGGTCACTCGAATAAGAAAAGTCCCGTTTTATTGAATGAAGATGCACCGATAGAGGATACCGTAAAATTTTCCTCTGCAACTTCGCGAGATGAGGAGGATTTAGATGGGTCATCTAAATAATAAGGAGAAAATCAAACCCAAAATAAAAGCTCTGCTCTCAGTTATTGCTCTCTCGATATCCGGCACTGCTTGCTCACTCGACATAGAGAAAGCTAGGAACATTTCCATAATTGGGGACGGCTTTGACCAATCTCTAGCACGAGAATATCAGGAGCTTGCTATTTACGAAGCGGACGAGATGTACGACTGGCCAGATGCAGTTCTATTCTCAAGGAAAGCTATTATGGCCTCGGACGGCCAAAGCCCGGTTCCAGAACAAATCCATGATTGGAATCTTCCCGATGGTACCCTGACGGAGTTTTCAGATGCCCGATTGTTGTTAACAGATTCATTGGATTCTGGTTTTCGGGAAGAAATACCGATTCAGGCTGCCAAAGCTCAAGCATCATTCGATTGCTGGGTCGAGCAGCAAGAAGAGGGTTGGCAACTTGCTCATATAACGAAATGCAAACAGAATTTTAAGAATGCAATGGGGCATTGGGCAGAGCAAACCGGTCAAGATGATACCTACCAATCCAATGTTTATACCCCAGTGTATACAGCGGACATTGGCAGCAGCGTAAGCACTCATAATCATGATACAGGACACTGCCGCCCCGTTGACCCAGAAGATATTTCGACCTCCAAAGAATTTCGGATACAATTTCAACACAACAGCGCAAAGCTAGGCCCGGTTGCAGACGATACCTTGATAGAAGCGGCAATTCATGCCCGCGAAGCAGAAGTTGCAGAGGTTTTTGCCGAAGGACATGCTGATCTGTCAGGAACCAACAAGTACAACCTTAATTTATCGCTGAATCGCACCCTCACAGTTTGGCAAAGACTGATTTCGCTGGGCGTTCCTGTAGAAAAATTATGGCTGGGCCCAAGAGGCGAAACACAGCCCTTATCGAATGCCGAAAATGATTCTCCAAATGCCCTAGACCGACGCGTTTTAGTAAAATTTATTGATCAAAATACTAGTGAAATGGTCAATACAAGTGACTGCACAAACTCGCATGTGAAAGCGTCAGAAAATATTCGCGTGTCTAATTGGAACGGGCAACCAAGCGAATGAAGTCCGGCACAAAATCCTCTCCAACTCCCCACAGGGCGAGCCGGGCGTCCTCAAGTCGGAAGCGGGCTTCCCTCCCACCCAATCCGACACCCCGGCCCGGATACGATTTCCAAGGCGAAGGGGATTATATCTGGAAAGGAGGTGGGGAAACATCAAATATGCACCAGGAAGTTATAAAAATTGATGTGTATTGGTTACCTAAGACGGATCAATACCTATACACAATAAAATTTGTGGGACGGTGTAGAAATAACAAAGACAATATAGAATTTTCCTCACGGAGACATAGTTCTTCATGCTGAAGCAAGACCGGTGGCGGCTATTAGGAATTCTGTTAGCAGCGATCGGGACGGTAATCGCATATGCCCTCATCCATGAGCCAAATGAGGGGCTGCGCCAAGAAGAGAGTTCGGTTTCTGCTGATTTTTGGCCGGTTTCGCCCGGATCACCTACGCTTCTGACCTACTGCCAACACGATGTATATGGTTACGTAGATGCTGTGGCCCCATGGCAAGGATGTATAGGCGGTTGGCAACCCATCTCTCAGAAGCAATATCGAATCGGCTTAGCTGAAGAAGCGGCTATTAGTGATCGTAAAAATTCAATCGACGAAGTCCGCAAGCTCAATCAAATGGAATCTGTTCCAAAGGCTATCAGGGGTTTCAATGGGCGAGTGGAAGAAAATGAGTCTGATTTGAATGCACAAAAGATTCAGAAAGAAGACGATTCCGAAAAACCTAAGGCAGTAGTCGAGAAATTAGATCTTGGGCAAGCTACGAAGTTCGCAAACATCCTGGATAAAGAAGGTTATGCCGTCGAAATTTTAAATCATGACGAAGAAGATGGATCCATCCTGTTCGGCATCACATCGCGTGGAAAAAAAGCCACGGCTCGTATTTATACAAATGGCATCCTGCTATTCCGTTCTTATTGGGTAGGTCAGGATGATTTCACATTACAAGAAATTAACGAGTGGAATTACAACCATCGCTTTGCACGGATGTATATCGACAAAGACAATGACATTGTGCTCCAAACTGATGTGTTAATACCTGGTGAGGAATTTCAATCCCAAGAAATCTCATTCTATACGAATATGTTTTTCGAATTGCAGCGGGTCGCTAGAGATTGGATTTCAAAATTTTTGAATACCAATAGTGATGATGTTCCTGAAAATACAAATACGAAGGAAACATCTGAGTTAAATACATGAACTTTAATATGGCACTTTATGGCCCTACTGGGCGTGACTGGGCTTTACAGAGCGCCATAAGGCGCAAATCTTAATTTTCCAAGTATTTGATTATATAGAGTTTGAAAAGTAGGCCCCCGCCCTCGGGAGGCAGGGGCTGGCTGTGAATCCTTTAAGACTTTGTTTTTTCCCGCTCTGCGATCACCAGAAATCTCTCAGGGCCGCCCGGCACCGTATCATCAAACGGATAACAGGTGGTCAAAATCAAAACATGGCTTCGTTCGCTAATCATGATTTCTATGTCATTCTCATGACGAACAGCAATATCTGACACCGAATAGAAAAATTGTCTTCTCTGAACATCTTCGACGGTAATCTTATCGCCAATCTTCATCTCACGGAGAATGGAGAAGTGCGTATCACGGTGACCGCCAATAACGACCACGCCTACTTTGCCTGGCTGTGCACTGGAATTCATATGCCCCGGACCGAATGCCAGCGCTTCTCCGGAAGAATTATTAAGAACTACAAATGACCTGTCGTGCCCCGGCATAGAAAGGCGAAAAGCGGGCAGAATGTCTGCCCAGGGCCAGGGCCGCGCTATTAGTTCACTTTTTTGTGAGCGACCCCATGCCAGGTTCAGAAGATGCTGAGCCAAGGCCGCTTTGATGGGTATCCATAGGCCCCAGGCAAGAACGCCGAGACCTACTGCAATGATTCCGAGTGCGATCCATTTCTTGAGTGGTCGCGCTTTCACGCAATTAACCGTGTTTTATGGCTTAGAAAAAGTATTGCTGCGCCTACGATGGACATAATAAGTCCCGAGAAAATTAATAGTTGTGCCGGCGTCGCACCCTGCGGAACATTGAGAGAGACGGTTTGCTGCATCGATATCGGTGCGAGTTCCTGTTCGTTTGGACTGAACACGGATTCATGGTCCCATCCGTATGGTAAATTTGTGGGCATTTCCTTCGTAGTAAGAACTTCTCCAATCGGACGTACCGGCGTGACGTCGACAGCGACCATGCTGGTGTGCCTGGTCAACAGGCCAAACTCTAGCGCAATATCAGTTACACGCTTTTTGACATAATCAGAGTTTGAACCCTCAAACACGGTGTTATTTAAATCGTCTATCCGATCGTGTGCCCATAGCCTCGCTATCCCCTCTGAAGAGCGAGCATTAATTACAGGAAGAAAAGTGCTCCAGCCGGTTCCGAACACCTGACCTGAAATAGAAATGGCATTCAGGTCCTCTGTCAGGCGCGCCGTGAATATTAGCGGCTCACCGGCGTAAAGGTCTGGTAACGGATCGGGATAAATGCTCATATTCTGTGCATCAAGCGAGTTGAACGCGAAATCAGTTACCGTTGGGAGTTCCAATGTTTTGAGAAAACTCGACATCCGTTTCTCCACCTCGTGGATATCGTCAATCATTGTGAATCTGCCTCGTCCTAACTCCGTTAATTTACGCATAAAAAAGCCGTTCGGAGCCGAGCCTATGCCAATGGCGAACAATCGTGATTTCCCAATTCTGGATGCGACCACCTTGAACAGTTCAGCTTCGTTTCCAACAGAGCCATCGGTAATAAATACGATTTGCTTGAGGTAGCCCGAGCGCGGTTTTTCGTGAAGGGCAAGCTGAAGTGCCGGCATCATTTCCGTACCGCCTCCAGAATCCAACGAAGACGTGTAGCTCAGCGCGTGGAGCACATGTTTTCTGTCTGCAGGCATGGCGCTAGCAAAGAGTGCCGACACATCATCCGAGAAGCGGATGATGTTAAAGAAGTCATGAGACTGCAATCGCCGCAGGGCAAGGTTTAGAGCTTCTTTTGCTTGGGGCATGGAAGATCCGGACATGGAACCGGATGTGTCGATTACAAAGATGACCTCGCGAGGAACCCGTGTCATGTTGATATCATTCTCGACAGACGGCGGTACCACCATTCCGAGGAGGTAGACTTCGCCTTTGATCTGTTCTTTGAATAAAGATGCGTGCGGAGAGGGGTTAAACCCTGATGTCCACGTCAGTTCAAAATCCTTGTCTGCCGGAACAGGGCCTTCGGCGCTTGTGATCGTGTAATTGCCGTTTTGGGTGGGGGTAATATCTAGTTCGTGGCTTGAACTGGTAATCGTACCAAGAGGAAAGCCGGGAGCTAGTCTGACAACCAACTGTACTGGGTTTATAGGTCCCTCAGACGGATTTTTTACCGGAGGGGTAATGCGACCAGCATCCTCAATCGCCGGGGCCAAAGCAACACTGGGCTCGTTGTTGATCAGGGCTGATCCCGGCTTTAACGGAACATATCGTGGTCCGACAACCAGGGGGAGGCGAAGACTGTACTCACCATCGTAAACATCGACCTTGTGTTGGTATCCAATTTCTATGGATATCGATGCACCCGGCGCAATATCCGTGACGGAGGCAGTAAATATGTTAGGTCGCTCTTGATCTAAGAGTGCTGCTTGTTGGCCGGCAGCCGAGGCCTCTTCGTAGTCGATACGAGCCTGCTTTCGCTGTTTGATTTTCCCCTCGATTACCTTGTTGCCTACACGCATCAATAGGGTATCGACGGCGGCGGTTTCGGGTAGTGGGAACACATAGATTCCCTCCAGCCACTCGCCATAGGGGTTTACAAAATGCTGTGTGATGCGAGCCCTGGCTAGTATTCCGTTAACCTGATAGTCAACTTCGGAGAGTAATGCAGGGGCAAGTTCAAGAGTTCCTTCCACAGTCCGAAATGCGAAACCACCCCGGTCGAGATCATCATGTGTCACGAGGGTAGGTTGACCTTTGCTAGATGCACCTGAAGCAAAGCCAGTTACAAAAAGCGCAAGGATGACGACTGGGAGTATCCAGTGGCGCGAAGAGAGCGGCGACCGAGAGGACAGCTGATAACTTTTGCGTCGGGAAACTCGTAGGTCCCGACACTTGGTATTCGCACCGCTCAGATCTACCCCACTAACTTGATCCTGTTGGCCGGTCGATTTCATATTTGCTACGCCCTACTAATTTCTCTTTGGTGTCGCTGTTGATCAATTTCAAATTCTCGCTGTCCCATCTTCAGGTATTCAGAAATAACGGGAACTTAATGAACGCAGTTGTCCGATACGAAAATGGTCAAGTTGTGGCGAGAGTTAGACTTTTTTTTGGCATTCAAGGTGGGTAGAGAGGCTTTCGTCGGCCAAAAATTTATCGCGCGAAAATCAACTGCGCCTCGGTGTGTTTGGCGATGAGCAAATGCGCGCGTGGGCGGAAGGGATTAAGCAGATGGATGAGGACGCGCGGCAGCAACGTGAGGAAGCAGACGCTGGACAAGTCTAAACGCGAAAATCTCTACAAAGTCCGGACTGCTTCCACTAAACGACCTGCCCGATTAAGAACCCTGTCTGTAATTTTCACCACAAGCATATTTGGCGTGCAGAGGGGAGCTACTTTAATTAACTCCTTCACGGCCTCGTCCTCTAGGTCTTCACCCAGCCAGTCGGCAAGGACCGCCAGTGCTATGGCTGGGGACCGGCTCATCCCTGCATGGCAATGGATCAGCAAAGAGGGTTGATCCCATCGGCGCGCAAAGACAAGCGCGGAGCGAATATGGTGATCTTCGGGTGCTACCCAGTTATCGATGGGTGCGCTTATGTCATCGAACGATAAAATGCGCTGCGGCGGGTCATCACTCGCTACCCTGAAAGGGTCCGCTATCGCTTGATCTTCAATCGTGATGATGCCGTCATAAGCCTTAACATCGGCTTCTCTGGCAGCTTCGAGACTGCAAATCTGTATGTAGGGGACGATGTTATCGCCCAGCATTCTCAAACCAATTGCGCATGATTAATCTTAACTTCAATTGCAGCGCTGTGTCGCGCAGAAATACAACGGGCCATANCTGGGCAATCATCTGNTGGTCACNNGCGATTGCATCGTCTTTGCAGCGATAGAATTTACGATGTCGTTTCGCTGCGGNATGAAGGCTGTATCAGCCTNCTACTNTCGCGCCCCTTCACCTACGACGACGATGGTGAAGAGCGCCTAAAATACAAGTGCGGCACATTGTGGCACCACGGGGCGCTATTGTGCGCGACTCATATCCTGCTAAGTTATTAAACTGCTCGAAACAGGAGAGCAATAAAATGGTAAAAACAAAATTGGTCCCGAAGAGCTGGATTCCTGCTGGGCCCTATAGTCTGGGAACGCAGGTCGGCAACTTCGCTTTCCTTTCCGGCCAGATCGCCACTGCTAATGACGGTTCGATCATCGGCGGCGCTGACGTCAAGGAGCAGACCGAAGTGGTGATCGACAAGATAGTAGAAATTCTCGCGGAGGCCGACATGGGCTTGGGCGATGTAGTTCAGACCACGGTTTATCTGCAAAGCCTCGACGACTATGATGACATGAATGAAGTTTATTCAGCGCGCTTCCAGGAGCCGTATCCGGCGCGTGCGACGGTGCGGGCGGATCTCGCCGGTGCCGGACTGCTGGTGGAAATTTCCGCCATCGCCGGGCGCGACTGAATTTTCCAGCTCGCCCCTTTGTGAGGTGGTTTTATACAACGACTGTTGCCT
This sequence comes from Rhodospirillaceae bacterium, assembly GCA_002717225.1. Lineage (GTDB taxonomy): Bacteria > Pseudomonadota > Alphaproteobacteria > UBA828 > UBA828 > PTKB01. The sequence goes on from PBDG01000029.1 coordinate 10,119, forward strand.
CAACTTCGCAGCGGCAATCAGGTGCGTATAGGGACTGGACGCCGAGTAGGGTAGCCGAAGCTGGTATTACGCCGTTGAAGAGCTTCAGATTAGCTGCTCCAACCACCGGACCATCCTCCGGACAGTAATTTGCGACATAGGTATTGAGGCGAACGATATTCGCTGCAGTCGCGCCTACTTCCGACAATATTTTTTTGATGTTGATATGCGCTTGGGCAAGCTGGTCAGCAAGTTCTGGGCCGACGATATTGCCGTCTTCATCCCAGCCCAACTGCCCCGACAGATAGATCGTCTTACCTCCTTCAGCCACCACTGCATGGCTTAGGCCATCTGGCAGATAAGGCGCTAAATTGTCTGTATTAATGTGTGAAAGTTTCATGGTTTGCTCCTGTGTGAGAGTAGGAAGGACCTAATTTTTGGAAAATCTTTTCGACGATGCAAACGCGATGGGGGTCGTCGAGGTGCGGCGGCTTACACCCGCGCGCAGATTGGCGGAATAAGTCCTGAAATTGGAACAAAATTTGAGCCTGTATCACGTTATGGCACCGCTGGGCGTGACTGGGCGCTCTGGAAGGCAAGTTTGGATGCTGGCTGATAGTTTTCAGCCGACAACAGGCAGAGATCATGATGAAGACATATTTGCAATTCTGGCTCCAAGCGAAAAGATCGCTAGGCCCAGGCACGCTAGCGCGGCAGCACCCCAAACATATATAGTAGGACGTTCATCGAAAAAGAGGATACCCCAAATAAAACCACCCAATACCACAAAGTAACTAAATTGCGAGAAATATACTGGGCCCACGACCCGTACCAATGCGAACCAAGAAACCATCGTTGCTGCGGTGATGCCAGCTGCATAGAGTACTATGAGAGCACCATCCAAATTGGGCCCGGGGAAAATAAAATCCTCCCCAGTCGCAAACATTATTGGTAACAGAAATACACTAGCCGCTCCCTGCATTCCTGTCGCCATTGCAAGAGATGGCGCCGCTGGTGGTCTCAAGTAGGCGGCCATTGTATTTGTAGCTGCAAAGCAGAGTGGTGCGACCAAAGCCAACAGCACCCAGCCAAGCATGTCGCGAGACGGTAAACCCATATCCGGCACCAGTACCAGCAACATACCAGCCAATCCAAAACATAGGCCAATCAGACCCGATACGCGAAACTTTTCGATTTTTACGGCATAGCTGAGTGCGTAGGTTAGCAAGGGCACCAAAATCATTAGTAGAGTGACAATCCCAACGGGAACCTTCGCAGCCACATAGACCAGTAACGGAGCTGGAATTGCTACACCGAGCGCACCGAGTACTAAATAGGCCCGAAGGCTCGGCCAAGAGAGTTTGGGCAGCTCGCGTCGGATAGCTGCCGGTATGCCGGTTGCTGCAAAACCGATAAGAGAAAGCCAAAACACGTATCCTACGTATGGCAGTCCCGCGTCGGCACTCATCTTATTTACAGGGAATACGCCGCTGTAGAGGAAGCCTACTGCTACGAGGGCTGGAATATAGATTAACTTTGCGCTGAACATGAGCAGTCACGTTTTCCGAGTGCTAGTAATGTTGGTGCATCAACTTGCGTGGAAAGCTTTCAGATTGTTGAGGTGCAGGCAGCGCAGCGCCCTCACAACGTACCCCAAAAAACACCGCATTGTGGGGAGCGAATATGGGCTTGTGTCTCCCACACTATGGGGCCGCACTACGGGCAAATTGGTGGCGAATCAGCAATGCCGTATTATGACGCAGATTGGCCGTATAGGCCCAAAAATAGGTGTTAAATTACAATTGTGGCACATTGTGGCACCACGGCGCGCGACTTACGCCTCGCTAAGCCATTGATTCATGTAGGGTGTAAATAAATAGGTGGTTGTCTTTGGGGGGGCAGGGACAGGTGATTCGAATCCACTCACTTTGATAAATAATTGCAATGTCTTAGCCGGATTTCCCCAAAACGGTCCTCTGCAATGGGGCGCGAATGGGTCCCTTTTTTGCGTTTTGTTGCTGCCGGAGGAAGGCTGAGATAATGCGAGCAAAATCGTCGCCTATGTGGGCATGTGGAGATTTTCCGTTTAGTCCCTAGTTACCATTGCAGGTTTGGGGGAACAGACTGTCCCAGCAAGATGTCTGTTAATAGTGTAATATTATAACATTTCCTTGCAAGGGTTATATAATAATATAACATTACAAAAAATCAGGCGCGACTCGACCACTCTGCTGGTTTGCAAACGACGGTAGATCAAGAAGGACGAGACTGAAGGATGTTGTGCCATTGGTTCTAGCGACGAAATGGAATCGTCGACCCCAAAAAAATTAATAGGAGTAATTAATGTCTATCAAAGCAAATATACTGATTGCCGGGAGTTTGATCGTTTCAGGTCTCATGCTTGGTGGACCTGCGGTTCACGCGTCTGAGGACGTCGACAGCCTCAAAGTTGAGCTTGATAGGCTGAGGCAACAGATGCAGCAGGCTCAGCAGGCCTACGAAGGCCAGATTGGCAAGCTCGAATCGCGCATCAAATCGCTCGAAAGCGATCCTAAGCACAAGAAAGGCCAAGCCTCGGCATACTCTTTGGAATCTGGAGAACAAAGTGGCTTTGAAATCGGACTGTCTGGCGAAATTATCGCGGGCGGTTCTTCGGTCGAGGACGCCGAACTCCTGAACCTTCAGGCTGGTGGTGGCCATGACCCCGTCCGCAACGGGTTCAACGTTCCCAATGTTGAACTCCACGTCGGCGGTACGGTCGATCCTTATTTAGATGCGCAGGCAACTTTAGTGTTTGCGATCGACCAGGAAGGGGAGACGGTTGTGGAGCTCGAAGAGGCGTTCGCCACTACCCGGAACCTGCCTAATGGCCTTCAGGCCAAGGCTGGTCAATATTTCACCGAATTCGGTCGGCATAACACCCAGCACGTCCATTCTTGGCAATTTGTTGACCAGCCCGTCATACTTAGTCGGCTGTTCGGCGGCGATGGTTTGCGTAGCCAGGGCGCACGCGCTGCGTGGCTTACGCCAATGCCGTGGTATTCGGAGGTTATATTCGGTGCGCAGAATGCACGCGGCGAAACCGTGCCTAGCTTTCTCGGCGAGGCCGGTGAGGATGTGGGAGGCTTCACGTTGCTCGACCGCGAATCTCGAAATCTGAGTGATCTTCTCTATTCGACTCGTTGGCTAAACGGATTTGATCTGACGGAAGAAACCAGCGCCAATTTCGGTCTTTCAGCGCTGCATGGCCCGAATGCGACTGGTAGTGACACCGATACGCAGATCTACGGAGCCGACCTCTATGTCAAATGGCAGCCGGTTAAGAACCAACGCGGCTTCCCCTTCGTATCATGGCAGACCGAAGCGCTCCTGCGCGACTATGAGGCAGGCGATCAGGGCACTGACGGTGCGACGAATCTTGAGGATTGGGGCATCTATACCCAGACAGTTTGGGGGTTCAGAACTGACTGGACCGCTGGCTTGCGGCTCAGTTTCAGCGAAGGCGATGGACTTTCCGGAGCCGATCCTTTCCGTGACCGACGCTATCGGGCGTCGCCGGCTTTGACGTGGTTTCCGACTGAATTCAGCAAGTTGCGCCTGCAATACAATGCCGACTCTGCTGAGTTCCTCGCGGAAGACGACACGGCCCATACCGTGTGGCTGCAACTCGAATATAATCTCGGAAGTCATTTCGCGCATACGTTTTAGGTGAGACCGATGCCGCGCTTTCTGCCCGTTCTACTGGCCCTATTGCTGTTGTCGCTTAGCCAACGTGCACTGGCCCTCGACATCGTTGCCACCACTACTGACCTCGCCTCCATCGCACGTGCGGTCGGTGGCGACGACGTAGTTGTGGACAGTCTCGTTTCTGGCACGAGCGACCCGCACTATGCTGCTGCCAAACCAAGCATGATTCGCCGTGTGCACGATGCTGATCTTCTGATCCTGATCGGAGCAGATTTTGAGGTTGGTTGGCTGCCCGCGGTGCTGCAGGCGGCCCGGAATGGCGACGTCCAACCTGGCCAAACGGGCTATCTGGATCTCTCGCACACCGTGTCGTTGCGTGACGTGCCGGTGGGCGAAGTCAGCCGCGCACAGGGAGATGTGCACGCTTCTGGCAATCCGCATTATTGGCTCGATCCGCGTAATGGCAAGCGCATCGCGGGCGCGATTGCTGACCGTTTGGCCTCGCTCGACCCGGATAATCGGGCGCAGTACCGGGAGCGTCTCGCCGCGTTTAATGCGGAATTGGATTCGCGAATACCAGCGTGGCGAACTGGAGTCGGTGGATTGTCGGGCCGCCCGGTAATCGCCTATCACAAATCGTTCGTCTACTTGGCGGCAGCACTCGGTTTTGACATTGTTGATCAGGTGGAGCCGTTGCCTGGCATTTCACCAAGCGCTTCGCACCTAAATGATTTGATTTCCCGCATCGAGCGCGAGCGTATCGAGCTGCTTATTATGGAATCCTATTACGAGCGCCGTTCGGCCGAATTTCTGCACGCACGTACCGGCATTCGCGTGGCGGTGATTCCCCATTCAGTTGGATCAGAGGCGAACATCAATACATATTTCGATTTGTTTGACGCTATCGTTGACGCGTTGTCTGAGCCCGGATCCTCCTGAACTGCGGCACTCCATTCCGAACAATAGGAATTTCCCGTAATGGATGCCGTGGCTATTCTGTTGCCGGCCTTCGTTTTCAGTGTGCTGCTTCTAGCGACGCACACTTATCTGGGGCTCCACGTGCTTGCGCGCGGCATTATTTTTGTCGACCTGGCGCTCGCCCAGATCGCGGCGCTTGGCGCCAGCATTGCCCTCCTGACCGGAGTCGACGCCCACGGTTTCGAGGCTCTGCTATATGGTATCTTATCGACACTTGTGGCGGCGCTCGGCTTAACCCTCATACGCCGGGTACCTAGCAAGACGACCCGCGAAGTAATCATCGGCAGCGTGTATGTCGTGGCGACAGCACTTTCAGTGCTCGTTCTTAGCCAATCGGTTCATGGCATGGAGGAGCTGAAGGCGTTGCTGAACGGTAGTATCCTCTGGGTACGATGGCACGAGATTGGCATCGTTGCCGCCGTCTATGCGGCTCTTAGCTTAATACATCTAGTTTTTCGCGCACGTTTTCATGCACTATCCTTCGCACCTGATTACGGTGGTGCGGCGCGGACGCCGGGCTTTTTATGGGAATTTCTATTCTTTGCAAGCTTTGCAGTGGTGATTGCTTCCGCCGTGCATGTCGCAGGTATTTTAGTCGTGTTCGCCTATTTGATCATTCCGCCGTTTACGGCCTCACTCCTGACTTGCGGCTTCGTGCCGCGTCTTATCCTAGGCTGGGGTCTCGGGCTTGTCGCAACTTTGGTAGCACTTGCGGTCGCTTATCACGCCGACCTTCCGGTCGGGGCTACCGTCGTCTCGCTGCTCGGGCTCCTTCCGCTTTTGGCTCTTCTTTTTCGCCTGCGTGCTAGCTAAGGTGCGCGATCAGCTTTCTGATTGTTGAGCCACAGGGTGGTGCAGCACCCTCACAACATGCCTCTATAACGCCGCATTGCGGGCAGCGAACATGATGGACCTCTTGCTTAAGCACTATGCAGCTGTAGCGCCGTCCTGGGCGGCTAGGCGTAAGCCGTCAGTGCGGATTAGAAATTACGTTGCATGAGGCGGACGTTCGCCTACCCAGGGCTGGACCTTCTCTAGTGCTGCACCGATGCGAAGTGGAGTTAGGTCATCGTAGCGTCGGCCGACGATCTGAAGCCCCGTGGGCAACTTGTCGGTGGAAAAGCCCGAGGGCACAGAGAGCGCTGGCAGCATCAGAGCGTTGAACTGCATGGTCATGTCCATGTTAACGTATTTGCCGCCGGGTGCTTCTTCGATGCTCGCGAACTCGTCGTAATCGACGCTAGGCGCGGGGATCGATTCTGTGGGGCAGAGCAAAGCGTCACAACGTTCCAGAATTGGCATCAATGCCATCCACGCTTGCGTATAGATCACCTCGGTCTTCATCAAATCGACCGCCGAGAGCTTCGCACCGCGTTCCATCGCCTCGACGATGATGGGTGTCATCTGATCGCGCCATTCATCGAGATGGTGACCAAAATGGGCCGCCTCAAAGGCGCACCAATAATTCCACCAGACCTCGGGGAACTCGCGAGTCCAGGGTAGATCGACCTCCTCGATAACAGCGCCTGCGTCCTCGAGCGCTTTTGCGGATGCGCGCAGGTTGGCTTCGACATTCGGATCGACCGCATAACAGCCGAGATCAACGTTGAGGGCGAGGCGCATGCCTGAGAGGTCCCATGGCGTGTGGATAGGCACGTCGAGTGCGGGGCTGAGCGTGTTGTGATCGCGCTCATCGGGACCCTGGCAGATATGAAGAAAAAGCGCCGCGTCGTCGATGGTCCGTGATAGCGGACCGTGGCAAAACATGGTGTCCCATTGAGTTGGTAGCCACTCGAAGGGGATCCGTCCCGAATGGGGTTTGAAGCCGACGCATCCCGAGTGGGAAGCCGGGATGCGTACTGAACCGCCCGCGTCCGAGCCCTCGGCTAGTGGCACACACCCTGAGGCAACCGCAGCTGCCGAGCCGCCTGACGAGCCTCCCGGCGTGCGTTCTGGGTTCCATGGGTTGCGCGTTACCCCCCAAAGCTTGCTGAAAGTTTTGCTGGAGAATACGAACTCGGGTGTGGTCGTCTTGCCAACCATGATGCCGCCGGATGCTTCAAGGTTTGCGACCACAAGGGCATCGAAGTCGGGCACCCAATTTTTGTAAATGGCTGAGCCTATGGTGGTGCGCTTGCCCTTAGTTGGTGTCGCGTCTTTGATAGCAATGGGTACGCCATGTAGTGGACCCAGTGGCTCGCCAGCTAGTACCGCTGCCTCCGCCGCCCTAGCCTTATCCAGCGCTTCGCCGGGAAAGGTGAAGCAAAAGCAGTTGAGCTTTGGGTTTACCTCTTCGATACGTGCGAGCGAATTTTCAACGAGCTCGACGGGCGAGACGTCTTTGGCACGGACCCGCGCGGCCAGCTCGGTGGCCGGAGTGTAGCAGAGATCTAAATCGCTCATCACTTAGATAAATCGTAACGTCAATTGGGACGTTGTGTCGCGCGGAAAGGTCAACAGATCCTTCCTGGCCGATCATTTGCCGACTACGCGCGACCGCATCGTCTTCACAGCGACATAATTTACCACACCGCTTTGCTGCCGCATAAAGGCTATATCAATCTGCCCACTAACTGCGATCAATATTTTTCATTGACCTAGCAGGTTGGTGCCGAAAATACGGCTGTCTTGGTGGCGAAAGGCCACCGTAACGCATAACGTAAATCCTGGCATCGACAAAAGATAATTCTAGCCCGCAGGTGCATATGCGCTGGAAGCAGTTTGTGCTGCATGAACAACGCGCGTCATATCAACTTCTTCCAGATAATCTACCTCTTCAAACGCGCCGCTGGCTTTGACGGCTAACACGAGTCCGATGGCTGTTTCTTGGTCCTCAACCTCAAAGCGTGCCACTACATCATATTTTCCGCGTACAAACGCAATGTAGTCAGCGTTTCCTCCAACAGCGTCCATCAATTTCCTTACGGCAGCCTCGCGATCCGACCCTGAAATAAGACCTTTGAGGGCGGGGGGAGCATATTTGGCAAGTACTAGAGCTTTCATCGTCTATTTCTCCGTGCTTATTAAGGAAGTAAAAGGTAACAAATTTTAGTCGATAACACTCAACTCTGCGCACAGTTCCTATATCTTACACTGTCTTCTTAACCCTTGGCACTGCCCTAAACCCTCTGCGCCAACTTCAGGTCGGCACGTATGTGGCAAGAAAGTTGGGCAGAAAATATTACTGTTAGGACGAAGATAATGGCACGCGGCCCCAAGATCTACCTGGACTACGATCAGCAAGGACTTGACGATCAATACAACCAGCGCGTTTTGGTCCCCGACGCTGAGGATTACATTGCTGACGACAAGGCGGAAACAACGCGTGTGCGCAAAACATACGAATGCCGGCTTGACGTTGCTTACGGCTCGAGCGGGGATCAGAAACTCGACGTATTTCCGGCACCAAACCCAGGTGCCCAAATATTAGTCTACATGCACGGCGGTGCCTGGACTCGATCGGATAAGTCAATTGAGAGTTTCATGGGCGAGGGTTTTATCCGCGCAGGTGCCGCGTTTGTCGCGGTCAATTTCTCGCTTTGCCCTAAGGTCAGCCTGGATGAACTGATTCGTCAGGCGCGCCAAGCAGTCGCCTGGGCATACAGAAATGCAGCCACCTTTAATGGTGACCCGGACCGGTTCTATATTGCCGGTCATTCCTCCGGTGGTCATGTTGGCGGGATGATGGTCGTGACGGATTGGTCGAAGGTAACTGGGTTGCCACGTAAACTGATCAAGGGTGCGCTGTTATGCAGTGGGATGTACGACCTTGTCCCGGTTAAGCTCAGCGCACGAAACGGTTATCTCAAGCTTGATGACGCTGCGGTGCAGCGCAATAGCTCAATTTTGCAAGTCCCTGACACCGGCTGCCCGTTGGTCATCGGTTATGGCGGTGATGAGCACAAGGAATTCCGTCGGCAGTCTCGTAATTTTGCCGCAGCTTGGCGCGCACGCGGATTGTCTGTCGAGGAGTACGAGATGCCTGGCGTCAATCATTTTGCCTTGCGTAGGCATTTCAATAACCCGGACAGCCCTATCTTCAAGGCTATGCTCAAATTGATGTCTTTATGAGACGCGACAATAGGTAAAGTCCATAATAGCCGTGAAATAAACGGGAGGCACGAATATGGCACGAAAGATCGAGAATGGGGGCCATATGGGCCCCTTTTTGCGTTTTAGCGTTGTCCAAGATCAAGCCGTTGCCGCTGTAGGGTGCGTCGCCATGCTTAGTGAGTTGGACCCTTGCTATGTCGACGTAATCGTTAAGCGCTAGAAGGAATACGCCGGAAAGAAGGCTGAGCGCATTTCCTAAAATTCGTCAGCAGAACAACGAAGATTAGTTGGCCAGATTCTCCTGAAACTCACCTAACATGCATAAATTTGATAGTCATAAAGAACTGTAAAAAGTGAGGTAAATGAGCCAAAAAAATAAATAAGGCTCCTTATGCTGATGATGGCTTCGAAGTGCGGTTAACTAAGAATAGGCCGACGAAGAGGATGGCAATAGCGGCCCAAATCCAAGGGCTCGGCACTTCGCCAAAATAGAGTGCGGCCCATCCAAGCCCTATTAGTGTCCCGAAATAGCCGTAGGTCGAGAAGAAAACCGGCCCCGCCATGCGGATAATCTCGAACATAACGACGAAGAAAACCGCGTTGATGAGGGTATTACCGATTAACGCCCAATCGCCGTCGGTCATGGTGTAGTCAAAAAACCACCAGTTCTCGGTCACCAACATGACAGGCAGTGATATAAGGGAAGCGCATGTGAATACGCCACAGGTTAGTGGGATGGCCCGCATCTCAGGCGGGCGGAAAACTGCGATGCAGACATTGCTGAGCGAGTAGCAGAGCGGACCGCCGAAACCCACCAACAGCCAGGGTGCCATGCCGGGCTCCGGCAGGCTTTGCTCGGGCAGGAGAACCAACAAGACACCGGCGAGACCAAGTAGGATTCCGGTAATGCGCAGCAGACGGACGTGGTCGATGCGAAAGAGGACGGCAAAAACATAGGTCAGGATCGGCGGCAGGGCGAGACCAAGAGAAATGGCACCAGCCGGAACCCTGGGCGCGGCGAATGCGAACAGGATCATCGGCACGGCGGTTGTTAGGGCGCCGAACAGTAGATAGAGGCGGAGAGATTTGTGCCCCAGGGTCGGCAGTTGCCGTGTCGCGGCCGCCGCGGCAAAGGTCAGCAAAGCTGCTCCGAGGCATTGCCAAAAAACGAAGGCGAAGACCGGGATGCCTTCGGTGAGCGCGATCCGGTTTAGCGAAAACGTCAGGGAGAATGTTACGGCTGCAAACAGCAGCAACGCGAACGGCAAGAGCTGCGATTTATTTACCTTGATCAATTTCATCATCAGTGGCCTTCCGCCACACCATCACGCGCGAACCGCAGAATGATATTCTGGATATTAGACTGCATGACAGCAACTCCGCCACAAAATCGCCTTAAAGTGGTCGAACTTTTGCCGAAAAGCACTCTTATCTTTAGCGGTACACCCCATACAACGGAGTTAATTCTTATGAAGTTGATCGCATTGTCCGTTCCGCTTGTTGCCTTGGCTGCAGTTGGTGCCGTCGTCGCCGGAGGTGACTCCAGTTCATGCGGCTATAATGAAGATGGTACTTATATGAGCGCTGATGGACAGAGTGCATTCGGCACAATGACTGCTGCCGCCGCATGCGCTGCAGATGGTAAGCTACCTGGTGTTGTTGCGGCGCGCCTTGGTGTGCTTGGTGATGAGGAAATACGTCATAGGGCGGAAGAGATCAAGAAGATGGACGCTAAGGTGCGGCGCCAACATGAAAAAGGGGAGGCCGGGCAAGCCTGAGAGGCTAATGCTCGCAGCGTCTATAATTCCGCATTGCTGGCCACGAATATGGACCTGCTCCTTTTGCACCGAATTATAGAAGAATTGTGAGTGAGGCGATGTTAAGCGACGAAATGAAAAAGCTAATTCGCGACCACAGCGCCGGCATGGTCGCTTCAATCAATGACGATGGCACGCCATCTGTATCGCCGAAAGCAACGTTCGTTGTGCTAGACAATGCGTCGATAGCGTTTGGAAATATCCGTTCTCCCGGCACTATCGCTAACATCTGGAAACGCCCGGCCGTCGAAGTTTGCTTTATCAACGTCGTGCTGCGGAAGGCACTCCGGTTAACGGGCAGCGCCGAAATCCAAATGAAAGCGGAAGCGGACGCGCGTCTTTTAGCGGCGTTCGAAGCGACATGGTCACCTTATCTGAAGTGCATTTCGGCTTTTGTGCAGATAGACGTTAGTAACGCCGAACTAATTCTGTCCCCCGCCTATGATTTTGGATTTTCAGAAGAGGATTTGCGGCGCATCAATCTTGAGAAGCTAAATGCACTGTGAGCTTTGATTCATGCCACCCTAGCGATATTGCTAAGCGCATACGGGAGCGTGACCTTTGAGGCTGACAGTTGCCCGACGTGGCTCACAACCTTCTCGGTGGTTCTGAGGAAATGGGGGAGGGGGCAATGTTTCCAGACCGCTTTCAAGCTTTTTGGGAGCGGATGGGCCGTCTGGATAAGCTGCGTGACCAGCTTACCGATTGTTGAGGCACACTAAATTTGTTAATCACAATTTTATGAAAAATATAAAGCGAGATCGGAGGGGTACATGAACGTTTGTGTCGTATCAGAATTCACCTGCACATTTGATGACTTTCAGGCCATGGTTGAGGATTCGAAAGGAAAAGCTGGTTCATGGTTCCGTGGCTACGAATTAGCTAAGGTGAACGATCACAAGTCCGTATTGCTGTTGGATGTTACGGATGTAAGTGAGTTAGCAGCCTTCATGTCCACTCCAGAGATGAAGCAGTGGGATCAAGACAACGGCTGTGTAGATATAGTCTACACGATGGAAAGCGTGAGTTGATTATCTCTTTTTGTGGGCGAAATCACTCGCCCTGTTAATTGGCTGCGTGATCAGCTTTCCGATTGTTGAGGCACAGGTGGTGACGCACCCTCACAACACGCTTCTATAACGCCGCATTGCGGGCAGCAAATGTGGGCCTATTTCTCTCTGGCAATGGAGTTGCAGCGCGGGCAAATGGGTAGCGATCAGTCATGCCTGATTATCGCGCAATTTATTGGTAGAGGCCCAGAAATAGGGGCGATTATGCGATATGGGACAACTAGGGGCTGCACCCAAACACCACGTCCAGCCTATATATCAAACTCACGGCTGAGACAAAAAACAATCGTTGCGCTCCCGAACGCGCTACGAAGGCCATAGCGTCGATGGGGTCGACTGGGCATGAGGCGTTCGCGCCCGTCGGTGATAACGCCCTACTATAGTTCGGTGCGGTAGGTTGGTGCTAGAGGTCTACCTTCTTCAACTCATATAGTGCGACGCTCTCGATGCAATCATCAAAGGTATTTTTACCTTTTTCATTCTGACCCGAGACAAATTCTTTCATACCAGCTTCATTATGTACGGTAACTTTGAACATTACATAGCTTTTGTCTGGAGCTATAGATGGGACCGTTTTTTCAACGTGAGCAATACTTTTTCGTACTGACATTCCCTCATCTGACTGCATCCAGCCCATAAATTTTTCGAAAATTCCCTCGCCACTTTTGAAGCGGGCAATTGCTAACATCTCCTTTTCCATCACTCTTTCCTTGCTTCATTTATTTTGGGTAACGGTGACCAAGGTAGGCATGACACCTTTAGAGGCGAAAAGCCAATTAATTGATTCCAGTGGGCAAGAGCCGTCGGAATAAGCAGCGTAATTCACTTTCCGATTATTGAATCACGGGATTCGCAGCACCCGCACAACACTACTCTATAATGCCTCATGGTGGGCGGGCGTCTTCAGGGANCTCCGGATAATAATGAAAAATGTGATAGTCGACGTTTGCTGGCCTCGGACAACTTCACCTCACTGCAATAGAATTGCTCCTGCCTGCGTGNTCAGTAGACTCTATCCGTGAAAAGCAAATTAGAAAGGAGCAATAAATGAAATANATGATGANGTGGTCGATTAAGCCGGATTGTTACAAAGGTGCAGTANAGCGATTTCTGAGTACAGGCGCTCCGCTTCCCGAAGGANTGAAGCAGATTGGACGCTGGCACGGGCCGGGTTCTACATGTGGTTGGCTCCTCGTTGAAGGAAGTGTTGAGGCTGCTTATGAGCATGCCGCTGAATGGGGAGACCTACTAGAGATGTCGGTCACACCGGTTGTTGAGGATGCCGAAGCAGGTGCTATCGCAGCTAAATTGTACGGGTAGTCGGACCGTATTTTAGAAAGTGCGTTAGTCGCCTAAGTCAGCTCGATAGCCGTCCCATGTTAGTATGTTGCGCTGCTTGGCGCATGCAGTAAATCGTCCGAGAGAACGCCCGTGGCGACGATCTCTGAGTTGCAGCGGCTAATGAGCGTGGCGCGGAGTTGGTTATTGTGTTTTTCTGACCACTAGGTAGTGATTACTTGAGCCTTTGTTATTTTGGTTGCGGTCATTTGTNAGTGTCGAGATTTACGTGACCAAAATATTCTTCAGGGCTCGAATATACGCGAGTTTTTGCATCGCGATCGATGATGTCCTGCATGTCTTCGACACTAATGGANAGCTCGCTGTGGCGCACCATCATCTCGGCAAGAGTCGGGACATCTCTATTTTTGGGCCACCGTTCATGAGCCCATAGGCTAGACCGGAGCATACACTTAGGGCAGTGACTCAACACCCTTTCAACGTGAATGAGCAAGAGTATTTCGGCAACGGAGTTACGCTCCCTCGAATGNGCGGCGAGTTTTTTATCCCTTACAAGCGCCGCGCGGCCGCTTATCCGCAGCGTGTCCTTGTGCCCCGGTATTAGNAAATAGAGACCGANGTAGGGATCACGCAGTANATTTTCGAAGGTATCCATTCGGCGATTTCCAGCCCGGTCAGGTAGCACTAGTGTNTTTTTGTTGAGAACACGAGCAAACCCGGGCGGGTCGCCGCGTGGAGATAGATCAAGATGGCCGTCAGGCCGGCGAGACGCTATCACAGCAAAGGGCGAGGCCGCGATGAATTTCCGTGCGAGATCATCGACGTGATCGATCACCTTGTCAGCTGTTCGCGCGTTTGGTGGAGCGATTATATCGCGCAATTCGGCCCCACTCGTGATCCTTTCCTCCACATCGATACCGAATACCTCTGTCATTCAATGTTTTCCTCACTGATTTTCCTCCGCACTATGGACCCGCGGCACGGGCAAATATACGGCGAGCCGTCATGCTGTATTATCGCGCAGATTGGCTGTATAGGTCTGGGAATAGGCACAATTCATATCCTGCTATGTCATTAATTTTATAGAATACAATTCGTAGTGCACTACCTACGCGTGACTGGTCACTTGATGGTTAAATCGCTGGATCAGTCAAAGATGGCATGGATTCGGTCGATCGCTTCAGGTCTATATGCAAATCCTCCAACCGTCACCGCATCGTCAATCGCTTCGATCACTTTAGCCGCCCAAATTGGTCCAAAGCCACTACACAGTTCGATCAGTTGAGCACCGGCCGCCACCAAGCGTCTTGCTGCGTCACCGCCTTCTACCAAATGTGAGATTCCGACAGTTATCATCCGGAACTATGGCGTTTCCATGACTTGCACAACGTTCTTGGGATCCAAACCATCATCTTGAACGATGAAGTTAAAATTCGTTAACGCCATTTCCTTAGGTTTCTCTTTATAGTTCGGTGCGCTAGCTAAAAAAGCTTAATTTCATCACCCGGCTTTATCGATCCCTCTACCAGGACGGCGCTATAAATACCGGCCATGCCATTGTGGTCTCTAGCAACTATTCTCAGAACCTTCGGGTTCGCCTCTGCCGTATCGGGATCAAGCGTGATCATTTTGCAGCGTGGGTCGCGCTCGAGGACCGACAACACGACCTTAGAGCCAATTTGAAGGGTCTTGCCAACAAATTCATGCTCACCAAACCCCTCCACCGCTTCCAAGTCCATGTAGATATTCGCCCGGAAGCTCCGTTTGTCCAGGATAGTTTCGACCTCTTCACTGAGTTGCCGTGTGGTCTGCAAGGAGAGCAGGGAAACGGGACGGCAGTCCGTAAATGCTCGGTCGGATCGCAACAGAGTAAGGGCGTGTTTGTCTTTAAGCCCCGTGAGCAGTTTATTGATCAGGGTAGGATCATCGACCGCGAGCACTTCTCCTGAAGGAGTCTCGACATTCAGGGCGAGTTCCGCCGAATCACCGAAAATGGGCGTGATGCCAGGCGTAATTTCCTCGGCCTCAGTCAAGTTTGGTGGTTTCGCGGCCTTGTCTGGGTTTTGGAAGTAGGGGCGGTACAAAAGCATATTCTGTTTCTCCCGCGCGGTCAGATAAGGGAAACCGCTCGGCGCAGCGGCGTCCTTGAAGGCAAATAGGCGGTCTCCATAAACGCCCGCAAATCCAACAAACGCCTGTTTTAACTCCTCACCGCGCATGCTCTTGACCGGATAGCGCCAGAGACTATCCACTTTTCCGATGATTTTCATGTCTCAAACTCTATTTCCATTATTTCCGTAAATTTACAAAATTTGGGATAGCCAAACCCCTCATTGACTGCTGAATGACGCATGGTGAATCGTAACGCCAAATGGAACATTGTGTTGCGCTGAAGGGTCAACGCGTCCTTCCTGGCGATAGAATTTATGATGGCGTTTCGCTGTGGCATGAAGGCTGGATCAGCCCTCTACTGTCTTGGTCACTCGTCAACGCTGGCGAACGGTGTCCAAAACATGAGATGGGCATACTGAGCTTTGTTAGGTATTTGGATGAGTGCAGTCATGGAGTGACTCAATTTCTCGGTACGTTCAAACATTGCCGAGCGAGCAGTTTGCTCGAACAAGTGCGTGGTGCGCCGCGCGTCGGTAGTTATTAATCTACAAATAGTCCGAAGAAAAATACCCCCGCCGAGGCGGGGATCTTGTATTGCGTTACTCTATGGGTTCTGGAAGCACCCATTCACCCTTCCATAAGATGCTAAAATTACTGCCACCTGCTGTAATAGGCCCACCTGGAAAACACGGCCCGCTGCTTCTTACGCCAGCAAATTTTCCAGCTTTACCATTTATTACCCATTCGGCGTGTTGAGCTATGCTAACTGTCTAGGTTCCAACATGTGGCTTGAAATTTCCAAGTTCCATCGGACTGACGCTTAAGCACGTCAATCACCTTAGCCGATATCTTTCCTGTTTCAGGCGTTTCAAGCGACATGCTGGCCAAGAGATATCCCAGATCGTCTTTGGCATCAGCCTCTGTAACTTCGTGAGATATATGCTTTAATCCACTATCCAACATGCCCTGGATAGTTGACCTTATGGCTTGTTNACCATCTACTCTTNGGGCGCCATTTCCAAATAATGAAGCTTCAGAGGTGTGATGGGAGACAACGCTTTCTACATCCCCATTATCATAGGCATCAAACCAGCTATCTAATGCTGCTACTAGGTCATTATTCATCTTTGCCTCCGTATTTGGCAGATATAGCAATGGTCAAACTTATCCCATATACATCAGGGAAGTGACCCTGCATTAAAGCAAAAGAAACAAATTTTACCAATGTTGGCATAAGATCAGCCTCATGGCCAAATTGCCGATTGCTGAGGCGCGCAGCTANAGAAGGTCATNGGTAAACATGTATCTATGATATGAATGAGAGTAACTAGGCGTTATTACAAGTGATTGGGCCAATTTTTTCAGGCACTTAAACGCCTATTACAGCAAGCGCTAGGTTCAGGTGTAGCACCTGAGTTCAAAAATGGGACCAAAAAGGCCCCATTTTTTCGCAATCTAGGAACAGTCATGACCCCATGACTATGGTCAAATAAGGCATAAATTGCATTATCTGCCGCGTATGAAGCGACCTTGCACTACGCTAGCGATGTCACCGCGTGTGATGCCGATATCGGCGAGATCGCGATCGCTCATAGTATTCAGCTCGTAGCTGATACGGCTCCGTCTTTTCCAAGCACGAACCCTATTGATAACTGATGGCACTTTCATTTCGTTTTTCTCCTGNATATGGCGTTTCAAATAATTGCCAAATTTAGTTTCTGACTACTTCGCCAAGATTTCGGTGGTCCAAGATTTGGTCCAGTTCCTCGAGNATTTCGGAATGAATACGACCATTGCGTNCATTCACACAACACACNTCTAAACCTATTTGATATGCAGAAATTGCATATCAAATANGNCGCGGGTGATGTGCGTAAACCGAGTTACTGCCTTATGAGNGTAAATACTCCTGCTGGATAAGCTGCGTGATCAGGCTTCAGATTGTTGAGGCTCAGCCAGAGCAGCGCCTTCACTACAGGCCTCTATGACGCTGGAATGCACTCCGTACTTAGTGGCCTTGGGGGGGGGGGCAGGGATCNNTTTTTCGAAGTCANGCCCTCCGACCAATATTTTCAATTCATGGTGTCACGAGTAAGGGCTTACTAGGTCTGATGGTTAGTATTGAAAATCAAGAAGTGGTTTGAGAGATGAGTGCAAANGGAACAGTGTTAATGGACTGTGTTTGACTATGTTGTTTTTTGCCAATAGAAAGCGAAGGCGTGAACACTAGAAGTTTAGAATTCAGGGTCTTTCTCGTAGCCCTTCAGTTTATGGATATCATTAGTCCAGTGCAGCGTTCCAGGAGTCCAGCATTGAGAATCTGGGCTTACTTTGGTCGGATCATTTAATGTCCCAGCATGCACCACGACATGTTCGGGATAACCAGTTGAAAACTCGGTGATATGGGAACCGCACTTACCACAAAAAGTTCTTGTCATTGAGTTTCCAGCATCTGTTTCCTTTTCGAACGATTTAAGGTCACCAGATATATTAACTTGGTCTTTTAAGAAAAATAGAGCGGTTGCAAATGCGCTACCGGTATGCTTTTGGCAATCTCGGCAGTGGCAGACAACAGTCGCAACTGGTTCTGATGTAGACGTGTATTGAATTGCACCGCACATACAACAACCATCAAAAGAATTTCCCATAATAAACTCCACAAATAGACAGGCTTATAGATCTGATGTAACGTAAATTAATATGAACTTCAATAATTTTATCAATTTGTGTTATGATTTTTAAGATAATTCGCGAACATTCTTAGATAGTTCTGTCAAGGGGAGAGAAAAAGTGCCGGCGATGGATAACGAGTACCGCTTATTAAGTGATCTAAATATGGAACCATCGATAATAAAAACTATAAAAGGTAATCTGAGGGGACAAGCTTTGTTACCTGAAGATTCTGGATACGAAAAGGCCCGCACAATATGGAACGCAATGATAAACCATAGGCCCGGTTTGATCATACGTTGTGCAGGTGTTGCTGATGTAATTGAAGCAGTAAATTTTGCAAGAACACAAAAGATTCTCGTATCTGTGAAAGGCGGAGGCCATAATGTGTCTGGCAACGCTGTAAGCGAGGGTGGTTTGATGATTGATTTGTCCCTGATGAGATCTGTTTATGTTGATCCTTCAGCCAAGATTGCTAGGGCTGAGGGGGGCGCCACGTGGAAAGACTATGATCGTGAGACACAGGTGTTTGGTCTAGCGAGCACGGGAGGTGCAGTTTCTCGTACGGGCGTCGCGGGCCTTACACTCGGAGGTGGTTGGGGGTGGCTTGCTGGAAAGCATGGGTTGGCGTGCGACAATCTACTTTCTATTGATATTGTAACGTGGGACGGAAAAGTGGTGACAGCCAATGCAAACCAAAATAGCGATCTCTTTTGGGGAGTACGTGGTGGTGGTGGAAATTTTGGAATAGCAACTTCATTTGAATTTGCAGTTCATCCTGTTAGAGAGGTACTTGCAGGAACTTTATTCTTTAAGTTAGACGTGGCCAGAGAAGTGCTTGTTTTTTATGATAATTTTACTCGTACATGTCCTGATGAACTAGTGTCTCTCATAGCATTTTTAAATGTCGATGGAGAAATATTAATTGGCATTACTGTCTGTTACTGTGGGGATTTAAAGAAGGGTGAAGAATTTCTTCATCCACTTAAAAATTTTGGCGACCCTGTTATTAATACAATACAAGAGACTTCATATATCGAGTTTCAGCAATCAGTTGATCATGTTTTTCCAGAGGGTTACCAGAATTATTGGAAATCAAGTTTTGTTAGGAATCTAGACATTGGTGCGATTGACACCATACTCGATTTTGTATCGAGAACACCGACACCAGAATCAGTTGTTTTGATTGAGCAAGTTGGAAATGGTGTTCGTCGCGTTGGGGTTGAGGAAATGGCTTTCAATCATCGGGATGCACGTTACAGCCTTCTTATTTGCGGTATGTCACCAAAAATCGATGACAAACATATAATTTATTCTTGGTCACAGAAGTTTTGGAAGTCGATGGAGTCATTTACAGAATCTGCTGTGTACATGAACTATTTAGGGGAGTTTCAGGATGAGGGAGAAGATCGAATAAAATCGTCATATGGTGCAAACAAATATGCGAGGCTTATAAAGCTCAAAAACAAATTTGATCCATCAAATATGTTTTGTTTGAACCAAAATATTAAACCACACAACAGCTGATATAAGGTATTGAAAAACAAGAAGTTATCATTTTTGAATTAAATTCAAAAAATTCATATGTTATTTTTTCTGTAAATATATTCCGCCGTATCACTAGGAAAACTTATTGCGATGCTTTAGCCCCCATAATTTTTGACCGCGTTTTCTATTGAGTCCCCTGCCTTTGCTAAATCCTCGGGTAACATTACCGGTGTGACATCGATGCTGGCATCAAAGGCGAGAAACCATGGCTCAAAAATCGCTGGCAATTCTGAAGCATTCGTTATATCGACGATCATGAAAGCCGTGCGCTTGCCACCTTTTACGCCGAAATAGACCGCTTCCGGTTTAATTTCTTCAAGTATGGATTGAATTGTCTCCCCGATTGTACCCGTTTGCATAGCCGCGTTTCCTGCTGCCACTGGCAGGCTTGCCGTTATATGAAACTTCATCTCTGACCTCCCGCTATGCCGGCATTTCAAGTGTGCCGACTTGTATAAATATAATCCTAAATGCCTAACGGCGTGCAATGAAAAGAATCGAGACGCTCCAATTCAATTGACGGGGTATTGAGATCATGGGCGTTTCGGTCCTGGGTGGCGCGCGCAAAGGGGGCAGGGTTTAAATAGCAGGGAAACCAGTAGGCTGAAAATAGCGCCTTAATGGGCCAAGGGTTCGGAAGCACACATTGTTAAAGCGGTGCTTGGTCGGGTGCCGGACTCAGGGTAACTCCAATGATACGCCAATCGCCGCCAACTTGGCGACTTAACGCGTAACGCGCAAGCACAGTCATGCCATTTTCCCCGGTCAAGATTAGTGGCTGCATGAGGTTGCTGCCAATTGTTACGGGCTCCAGATATTCCACATACTGCGGTCGATAAACCGGGGCGTATTGTTGGCGTACCATCTCCATAAATGTTTCTGGTGTATGAAACATCTCTTTAATGGCCGGTGCCGCAAATACAAAAGCAGCTTCGCCATCGTTGCGCATAAAGGCTTCCATTTGCGCGGCAATCACTGCTTGAGCTTCAGTGACGTCAGCCGCCGTTGGTGCATCTTCGGCGCGGATACTTCCGGATAATATGCCAATAAAAAATACCAATGTGGTAAATAGAAACAATGAATATTTCATACCTATAGTTCCGTTTTTATGTCGTCGTCACATCCTAGTGGAAATTATTGTTTGTGTGGATGCGAAACCGACTAGACTGGCGTCAGGTCGTGAAAGTACCAATCGCTGTCAAGACGAGAATACAGCCAGCCAATCAGCATCACCGATGGTCAGTGCTAAGCCTATTTCGTTGGCAGTACGAAACCCATATCGCGCTTGCCGGATACATCATAAACCTCTGCCGAATAGTTCTTGATGTCTCCGCGGATGTTGGCCGCGCTCAGTGCCGTTACCAGAGTATCCATATAGGGATGGGTAAAATGAGCATCAAGTGACGCCTGACTGTCCCAGACTTCGAAAATGATTGCCCGGTTTGGTTCGGTAACGTCGAGCGCCCAGTCATAGATCTGAGCCCCTTCTTCTTTGCGAGAGTTCTCAATGGCTTTAAAAATTTCGCTTTTGATGCGCTCAAATCCACCTGGTACAAACTCGAATACAACGGAAACGATTAACATGGGATACTCCTTAATCTGATTACTGTGGGCAACTGCTACACACCTAGAGAAATTTTCTTTCGTAATATTGAGAACTAAGAGCGGTTATTTGGACAGTAATTTTTATCCATCTGATTATATTCACTATGTCGGCTGAGTGCTCCGCACCCTTTTACACAACTGGCCGAAGGTACTGTAACGTCTGATGGCCCAGAGCTTTAAGAACTCGTTTGGGAGGCCGTTTCGGGTGGAAATCTACCAATGCATTATCCATTCACCTTGGTGTGCTTGGCGATGAGGTAGCCCGTCTGTAAGCATTTAAGATTAAACGGAGGGTAGTTAAGAAGAAACAGCAAATTGAGAATGAAAACTTCAGGCAAGACGGGACGCGCAATTGCAATCGCCAGGGTCCTTACGATCTAAGACGCATCAATCCCTCGTGATGCACCCTATTAAGAGCCGGGATTGAAGATATGGCCGAAAGGGCAAAAGGACGATTCTTGCGTTGTTGTTGAGTTGTGCCGAACGAATACCCACACGTTGCGGATAGCGAGAAGTTAGGAGCGTGTTAACGAAATCGGCAATTGAGTTACCATCAGCGCTGATCGTTTCCGGCGACGAATTCCAAATAAGGTGAGGGCCCGCCTCACGAATGCTCGTGAAAACATAATACTCTCTCGCTGTTAGGGAGGGGCCGCGTAGACCATGTTTT